>JAGPHI010000206.1 GCA_018055565.1 Oscillospiraceae bacterium
GATTTCGATTCTGTTTTCATTATAAACGATTTTGAAAGCCGCACATCTACCTGATTGGCAAAACAGATGATTGTGCAAAAATTTTCGCGCACTGTCTCCATCGTGTTTGCGCGAAACGCTAAAATGTAATGTGCGCTTGCTCGCGCGCCTTGTCCAGCACCGACATAGCCGCCAGCGATAAATCATTGTAGGGCTCGTGCCCTGTGCCATCCTTCACCATTTTTAAAAACGCGCGCAGCTCATACACCAGCTCGTGCTCTTCCAGTGGGGCAGAAATTTCCTCGGCTGTGCCGTCGCGCAAAAGCAAGGTAAAATGCTCCATATTCGGCCATCGGGCCACGATAATGCTGCCCTCCTCGCCAAGCACTTCGCTGGGCAAGCGGCTGTCGCTGATTTTGGAATAAATCCAATCGGCCTGCGCGGTGCCAAAGCGCGCCGTAACGGTGCCCTGCGCTTCAAACCCGCTGATAAACACACTTGTGGCCGCGATGTCTTCGGGCAAGCCCAAAAGCGCCATTGTAGGCTCCACACAGTAAATGCCCAAATCCAAAAGCGCGGCATTGCCCAAAGTTTGGTCAAACGCGTTGCGCTTTTCGCCCGCTTTCACCGCATCGTAGCGCGAGGAATATTGGCAGTATACCGCCGTAATGCGCCGCACGCACCCCACGCGCGGTAAAAGCGTGCGCAAAATATCAAAGCCCGGATAAAAGATGGTGGGAATCGCCTCTAATAGCACCACGCCGCATTGACGCGCCGTTACCACCATTGCCTGTGCTTCGGCCAATGTTGCGGCAATGGGCTTTTCGCATAAAACGTGCTTGCCCGCCAGCAGCACCTGAATGGCCTGCTGTGCATGAAAGCCATTGGGGCTTGCAATGTACACCGCGTCGATGCCCGGCGCTGTGCATAGTTCTTCCACGGTTTCATACACCAGCGGAATGCCATATTCCTTTGCAAATGCGCCGCCGTGCGAAAGCGAGCGCGACATCAGCGCCACCGCCTCGCAGCCCTCTGTATCCGCCACCGCATCCAAAAAGCGCCGTGAAATATTCCCCGTGCCGATAATTGCAAAACGCAGCATAACGCATCGCTCCTAACAAAATGTAAAATTGTGCCGATAAAAAGCCAATTTATATAAGCCGCTTACCGTGCAAATAGCACGCATGGCTTATCCCCATTTCGCAAACGCCTGAATGGCCTCGGCAGAAAACGGCGCATAAATGCCCGAAAAATATAGGCAAGCGGCGCCCGTTAACAGCAAAAGCACACAAACGGCACAAATGGCAAGCAGCTTGCCGCGCCCGCGCGGGTTTTTTAGCGGCTTTGTGGGGTTGACATGGCCTTTGCGATAGCAGGCATCCCCTTGTGGAAAATCGCCTTTTGCAAGGATGCGCCGCACCAAATCTAAAACAGCCAGCGCTGCCGCATGGCCAGAGGCGTCCGGCGGCAGCTGGCGCACAAACGCGCGGTTTTTCTCTGTTACTACGGCCCAGCGCCTGCCCGTGCCGTCCGGCTGCGAAAGGGCTGCTCCATATTTTGCCCTGCCCTTTTTCATGGCGGCAAACGCCAATTCTGTGGCGGCCTGTATGGAGCTTGCGCCAAATTGCTGTATTGTTTTTGCCTTTGGGGCAAAATTGCCGTGTACTTGATAGGTTTTTGCGCCAAAATCAAACACGCGCTCGCCCCGCTTTGTTGTAGAAAATTCGGCTGCCAACAGCTCGCCCAATTCGGGCGAAACGGTGGCAAGCGTGGCGCTTTTGATCAATAGTGCTGCCGCCGCATAATGCGCCAGCGTATGATCGCCGCGCCCATACACATCCTCGCCAAGCGCATCTTCAATCATCTGCGCCGCGCTTTCGCAAAGCTGGTTGCTGGCGGCTTCGCCTCCGCTTGTTACCAAAAGGCGCACCAAATATTCGTTATCCTTGCCAAAAAGCGAAACCGAAAGCCCCGGCAGCGCCGAAACCTGCTGCAAAACCTGCTTTAGTGCTTGCAGCTCTGCGCCGTAAATGCGCAGCACCACTTCTTTTTGAAAAATGCGTGCATCGCCATCTTTACTCATGGTGCACCTCGCGTTTCATCTGTGTGCAATCGGGCAAATCAAGGCCGCTTGCCAGCCGCCGCGCCATATTCAGCGCGCACTGCGCGGCATTATCGCGCACGGTTTGCCGCGCGCGCCCCAAAAGCAGCATTTGCTGCACATACACGGTTTTGCTATCGCAAATCGCAATATACACAAGCCCCACCGGCTTTTCGGCTGTGCCGCCGCCGGGGCCTGCAATGCCCGTTACCGCAAGGCCGTAGGTAGAGCCGGCGGCCGTTTGCACGCCCTGCGCCATTTCGGCCGCAGTTTGCGCCGACACCGCGCCATATTGCCGCAGCGTATCCTCTTGCACATGCAAAACCGCAGCCTTTACCTCGTTGGCATAGGTGCACGCGCCATAGCGGAATACCTCGCTTGCGCCGGGCACCGCCGTAATGCGTGCAGAAATGATGCCGCCTGTGCAGCTTTCTGCGGTGGCAATGGTGGCATTTTGTTCTTTTAAAAGGCGCACCACGCTATGCTCGATGCCGTTTTCGCCCACATCGTAGATGATGCCGCCTAAAACGCGATACACCTCGCCGCAGCACGCCGTGCATAAATTTTTTGCTTCTTCGCGCGTGGCGGCCTTAGCGGTAACGCGTATCACCACTTCGCCGGTTTTGGCATACAGCGCAACCGTGGGGTTTTGCCCCGCCAAAAACGGCGCTATCATTTCCTCTAAGCGGCTTTCGCCCACGCCGCACGCGCGTAAATTAATCGAATACAGCGCCGCATTAGACAAGCTTTGCAGCCAGTCGCGCACCTCGCTTTGAAACATGGGCACACACTCGCGCGGGGGGCCGGGCAGCAAAACGGCATATTTGCCATCGTCTATAAAAATGGCGCCGGGCGCTGTGCCGTTGGCATTGGGGATGGCGCGCCCTTTTTGCGGCAGCAGTGCCTGCTTATAATTGTTTTCGGGCATAGCCGCCCCTTTGCCGCCTGAAAGGCCTGTAAAAAAGCTTTCGATACGCGCAAGCGTTGCATCGCAGCACACAAGCGTGTCGCCAAACACGGCCGCAATGGTTTCTTTGGTTAAATCATCATCGGTTGGCCCAAGCCCGCCTGTAAACACCAGCAAATCGCTGCGCGCCTTGCCAAGCGCCGCCACCTCGGCCAAACGCGCGGCATTATCCCCCACCACGCTTTGATAGTATACATCGATGCCAAGCGCGGCCAGCTCGCGGCTTAAAAACTGCGCATTGGTATTCACAATATCGCCCAGCAAAAGCTCTGTGCCAACGCAAATAATTTCTGCTTTCATCGCTGCACGCGTCCTTTCTATGCCCCTTGCATATCTGTGCGCTTTGGTCATTTTTGCACATTATTTATGCGCTTTGTTTATCTATGCGC
>JAGPHI010000207.1 GCA_018055565.1 Oscillospiraceae bacterium
GCACAAGGGTGCGCCGGGCTTGTACACACTGTCGGGCCCGCCCGTGAAGATGATGCCAATGGGGTTAATGGCGCGGATTTCGTCGGCAGTGATCTGCCCGCTTTTCACCAGCGAATACACATGGCATTCGCGCACGCGCCGCGCAATCAATTCTTTATACTGCCCGCCAAAATCGAGCACCAAAACAGTTTGATTTTTCAAATGATTTTCTCCTTTTCCGCTACAGATGAGGCGTACCGGCCAGCTTGGCCAACAGGGTTATCTTGCGTACCAAACAAACCAAAAATCCATTTATTCAGTAGACATTATTATAAACGGTATTGCAAAAGATGTAAAGCACATCTTTTGGCGCACCGCAAGGCTTTGTGTGCCTTTTTCGGCACATTTTCGGGTTTCTTGCCGCTTACAAGATTAAATACAGCAAAATCAGCGCATACGCCTCTTACCCATTCCCTACACCCCACGGTGAACATTCCGCTACAGCGCATGGATTTTATCGCGATAGAAATTTGGGGTCACGCCCACAAAGCGTTTAAACACCTTTGTAAAATAGCTTTGGTCCTCAAAGCCCACGGCAAACGCAATATCCGTTAAGCGCAAGCCGTCGTGCGCCAGCAGCTCCTTGCTTTTTTCAATGCGTATGCGGTTGAGATAGGCATTAAACGGCTCGCCCATTTCCTTATGAAACACGCGCGAAAAATGGGCGGGCGATAGATAAATCAGCTTTGCCATCTGCTCAAGCGTGATTTTCTCTTGATAATGCGTTTCAATATATTGCACGCAGCGGTGCAAGGCATTTGCGTGGCGCATATCAGCAAAGGCAAACACGCTGTCCAACAAAGCATTTAGCCTTTGCGTAAGCCAAAAGCAAAGGCTTTCGATATCGGCAATATCCTCTAGCTCCTTTGCGCCGCTTTGCGTTTGCGCAAGCACCCATCGCGTGTCGGCGCCGGCCGTAATGGCTGCGCGCCCCATCAAAATCCACAGCGGATAAATGGAGGCTTTTACCTGTGCAAAATCATTTCCCGTGGAAAACAGGATATATCCCAGCAGCTTATTGAGGCATTTTTGTGCCTCGTCTTGATTTACCTTTACGATATTGCGCAGCAATGCCTCTTCCAGCGCAATGGGATATGGCGGCGCTTCTTCTTGCTTAAGCTGCAAAATATAGCTGCTGATTTGCCCCTGCACCTCATCGCTGCGGCGCACCTCGTGTTGCAGCTTTGCCTGCGCAGCAGTATTCATAAAGCCAACCGCCATAAACAAAAGATTGCTCATTTGCTCTACCTTAGCGGGTGCAATGACTGGGATTTGCGCCAAAGCGCGCGCCGCCGCCTGTTTTCTTTCGTGCGGTAAGGCATCATATACCGCCAGCTCGCAATCCATAAAATCCTGCCGTTCCACCATTAAAAACGGCCCCACGGTGATTTTGGCGGCGCTTGTCACCTCGCCTAAAATGGGCGACACAAAGCACGCCAGCCCCATTGGGCAATAATAAATATATTTGCCGCCAAAACGCTCCGCCTCGCTCATGCCGTATAGCTGTGCTTTGGTGCAAATGCTTTTTTCGCCTTGTATCGCCTCGCACAAGGCACAGCTTTGGCAGCTATAGCCAAACTCGGCCAGATACGCGCCCTGCGCGTCAGACAAAACGCATCCCACCTGCGCCGTTTCGCAAAAGGCCTTTGCACACTGCTTTGCAAGCGCCACGTTAAAAAAATGCCTGTTCATTGCACAGCACCCGCTTTCGCTTCGTTTTGGTATATTGTACTACATAACAATATTTTACCAAAACGCACAAAATAGCGCAAGTAAAAAAACCGCGGGAAGGGTACTCTTAAACTATCCGATTAACTGTCAATATGTATAGATTCCCCTGTTCGGCATTATGATTTTTTGGAGGAACGTTATGAGCATTTTATTAGAAATCAGTGAAAACTTGCAAGCAGGCAAAGCCAAGATTGTAAAAGAACTGGTGCAGCAGGCAATTGATGAGGGCATTGCCGCAAGCAGCATTTTACAAGACGGCCTTTTGGCCGGCATGGATATCGTTGGTGTGAAGTTTAAAAACAACGAAGTGTTTGTGCCGGAAGTGCTGGTGGCTGCACGCGCGATGAACATGGGCGCGCAAATTTTAAAGCCGCTATTGGCCGAAAGTGGCGCCAAAGCAAAAGGCAAAGTGGCGCTGGGCACCGTGAAAGGCGATTTGCACGATATCGGTAAAAATCTGGTAAAAATGATGATGGAGGGCAAGGGCCTTGAGGTGATTGACCTCGGCACCGATGTGCCGCCCGAAAAATTTGTGGAAGCCGCCGCGGAAGAGCATTGCGACATTATCGCGTGCAGCGCCCTGCTTACCACCACGATGGGCGTGATGGAGGATGTGGTAAAAGCCGCAAACAATGCAGGCCTGCGCGATAAAGTAAAAATTATGATTGGCGGCGCGCCCGTAACCGAGGCATTTTGCCTGCAAATTGGTGCCGATAAATATACCTGCGATGCCACCAGTGCCGCCGAGGCCGCTGTGGCCTTTTGCACGGCATAAAGCCAAACCAAGTTTATAAAGAACGCCAAAGGAGCCGTGCTATGACCGGAAAAGAGTTACTGTTTCAAACACTGCGCCACGAGCCCACACCGCGCGCCCCGTGGGTGCCCTTTGCGGGTGTGCATGCAGGCGCGCTTATTGGTGCCGACGCCACCGAGGTGCTTACGAATGAAGATAGCCTTGTAAACGCCCTTTTAGAAGTAAACCGTCTTTACATGCCCGACGGCCAGCCCGTGGTGTTTGATTTACAGCTAGAGGCCGAAATGCTGGGCTGTGATTTGCTTTGGGCGCACGACAGCCCGCCCAGTGTTTCCACCCATCCGCTGGCCGACACCATGACGGTGCCGTGCCTTTGCACATTGCCCACCGCGCAAAGCGGGCGCATGCCGCTGGTGCTGTCGGCCATGCGCCGCATGAAAGAGGCCGTGGGCGAGCACACCGCTTTATACGGCTTAATTTGCGGCCCATTCACGTTGGCAAGCCATCTGCGCGGCAATGATATCTTTATGGATATGTTTGACGATGAGGACTATGTGCGCGAGCTACTGGCGTTTTGCACCGCGTGCGGCAAGCGCATGACGGATTTGTTTTTGCAAGCTGGCATGGACGTAATAGCCGTGGTTGACCCGCTGGTATCGCAAATTTCTACGGGCCATTTTGAGGCGTTTTTAACGCAGCCGTTCACCGAGCTTTTCAGCCATATTCGCAATAATAATGCGTTTTCCTCCTTTTTTGTTTGCGGCAATGCCACGCGCAACATCGAGGCCATGTGCCAAACAAATCCGGACAGTATTTGCGTAGACGAAAACGTGGACATACTGGCCGCCAAATTGATTTGCGACCGATATAACATTGCCATCGGCGGCAATATCCCCCTTACCAGCGTG
>JAGPHI010000208.1 GCA_018055565.1 Oscillospiraceae bacterium
GCTTTGCGGCACGGTGGATTTTTTCGCCGTGCCCGCCGAGGAGGCATTGCCAAAAGCAGAGCTTGCAAAGGCGCGCGCACGCGGTGTGGAATATTGCTGCGGCAAAGCAGAGCTCATTCGCACAGGCGCGTTTGACGATACAGATTTGGCGCTTGTCAGCCATGTACATATGGTGCAGTCCGATGCGGATTTATTGCTGGGCTTTAACGCCGCGCTGGGCTTTGTATCCAAAACCGTTATTTTCCACGGCAAAGCCGCGCACGCCGCGCAAAGCCCCTGGAACGGCGCAAACGCTTTGTCGGCGGCAACGCTGGCGCTTTCGGCAATTGGGCTTTTGCGCGAGGGCTTTCCCGATGCAGATTGCGTGCGTATGCACAGCAATATAATCGATGGGGGCAAAGCAGTGAACGTAATTCCCGATACGGTTACGCTTGAAGCGATGATTCGCGCCAAAAGCATCGACGGCATCAAGGCCGCTGCCGAAAAATTTGATAAAGCCATGCACGGCGCGGCAATGGCGATGGGCTGTAAAGCGGAAATTATCGACCAGCAAGGCTATATGCCAATGGCTGTTTGCCCGCCGATGGACGTGCAAAAGGCTGCTGCGGGCGCACTGCCCAGCGTGAAGGTGGATTGCGCGGATACAAGCGTAATCAATTTTGCCTCCACAGACGTGGGCGATCTTTCGCACATTATGCCGGTGCTTGCGTTTTCGCACGGCGGCGTTACAGGCGCTTTGCATAGCGCAGATTTCGCCATCGAAAACGAAGAAACTGCCTATATTTTACCGGCAAAGCTGTTTGCACTGGAGGCGTACGAGCTTTTGAAGGACGGCGCAAGGGCGGCAAAGGAACTGCTGGCCACTACGCGCGCGCCCATGACAAAGGCTGAATACATAGCGGCGGTGGAACACCGATAAAACACACCCGTGCGTGACAAACAAACCGCGCATATGCTAAAATAAAGCGCGCATGAGAACGCAAACTGCGCACAAGAAAACAAAACCGTGCATACAAACAACGCGCGCATGAGAACGCAAACCGCGCATGAGAATGCAAATCGCGCATAAAGATATTGGAGAAAGAGGGGGCAACAGCGATGGCGGAACGCATTTGCTTTTTGGGCCGCGGCGGCAGCGGCAAATCCACCGTGGCGCAAAATCTGAGCCACGCGCTTGCCAACAAGGGCTATCATGTGCTTTTGGTGGGCAACGATTTAAGCTTGTCGTCTACTGTGCTTTTGCGCGGTGAAGCGGCGGTTTTGCCTGCGCTGGAGGCATATCGCGAAAGATACGAAATTGATTTAAACGATTATATTTTGCCCACAAATAGCGGCGTTTGGTGCCTAGAGCTCGGCAGCATCGACCCCGGTGTGGGCTGCCTTGCGCGCGGGGTAAGCGTGATTGACGAAATGCTGGACACACAGGGCATCACCAATTCTTTGCAGCTAGATTATGTGCTGTATGATATTTCGGGCGAAACACCGTGCACAGGCTATATCCTGCCTCTGCGCGAAGGCTTGATGCAGCGCTGCATTATCGTAACCAATTGCAGCTTTGCGGCGGTGGCCGCCGCAAACAGCCTGCTTTTGGCAGTGCAGCGCAATATGGGCGAAAAGGCGCTGCCCATTCAGCTTTTTGTCAATAATGCCGATTGCTGTGAAACCAAGTCCAAGCTAACGGAATTTGCCAAGAAAACCAATATTGAAGTTTTGGCCTTTTTGGATTATGACAAGTATTTGGAATATGCATCCCTTGCGGGATACACCATTTTTGCCGCCGATGCGCAAGCGGCGGCAGCCAAAACTATTGCGCATATTGCCGATTGCCTAACAGCGCCTGTCAGCGCCGCTACCCCCACGCCATTCTCGCGCGAGGCGCTGCTTTTGTGGCTGCGCGATTGGCAAAAGCGCGAGCTTGCACGCCGCTTATCGCTAGAGGGCTTGGAACTTGCGCAAACGCCGCGCGAAAACGCGGCTTTACAGCAAGCACCATCGGCGTATGAGGCGAGCGCCTATGTATGACATTGTGTTTTGCTCTGCGCGCGTGGTGGATACGCTGCATAAAACCTCTTGCATCGCCAATGTGGCGGTGCAAAACGGCAAAATTGCCGCTATATCAACAAATACCTTGTGCGCAAAACGCGAGATTGACGCTGCGGGGCTTGTGCTTTCGCCCGGGTTTGTGGACGTGCATAGCCATATAGATGGCAACGCCTATGCTTCGCGCCTGTCGGTTTTACAGGGCATCACCACCAGCCTCGGGGGCAATTGCGGCTTATCGGCACTGCGCACGGGCGAATATTTAAAAAAGCGTGAAAAACAAGGCCCGCTTTTAAACGAAGCCATGCTTGTGGGGCACAGCTTTACATTGCGCCGCGCGGTGGGCCTGTGCGATGTAGACCAAAAGGCCACGCAAAGCCAGCTTGCCGCAATGGAGCGCATTGCGCGCGATAACCTTGCCGAGGGCGCTTATGGCATTTCGCTGGGGCTCGATTATTCGCCGGGCGCGGGCTTGCCGGAAATTGACGGCATGGCGGCGCTTGCCGCCGAAACAGGGCGCGTATTATCTGTGCACACACGCCTTTTTACGCAAAATGATTTGTTTTCCATTTACGAAATCCTTGCCGCGGGCAAAAAAAGCGGCGCAAGGCTTTTGTTTAGCCATTTTGTATATCAATACAGCGGCTTTGGCACCATGCGCCCCGCGCTGGATATTATGGACGAGGCACGCCGCAAGGGCATGGACGTGTGGATGGACAGCGGCATGTATACCGACTGGGCCACCTATATTGGCACCGCCACGTTTGATATGCAAACCCTTTTGGATAATTCGCTGCGCTTTGGCTCTATGGTGGTGGCAACAGGCAAATATACAGGCCAGCGCCTGCATAAAGACTTGTATGCGCTTTTGCGCACCAAATATCCCGATGAATCGGTGATTTGCTTTTCCGGCACGCCCGATGAAGTGCTGGAAACCATCGCAAAGCCCTATGCCATGCCCAGCACCGACGCGGGCATTTATGCGAAGCACGAGGGGCATCCGCAGATTGCGGGCAGCTTTCCGAAATATATCCGCAAAACCGTGCGCGAAAAAGGCTTGCTTTCGCTAGAAGAAGCTGTTTACAAGGCAACGCTTTTGCCGTGCACGGTATACGATATCCCCAATAAGGGCCGAATTGCAGAGGGATATGACGCAGACATTGTGCTGTTTTCGCTTGAAAAAATCCGCGATAACGCGCATTTTCCGGGCGAGGGATATCCCGACACGGCACCAACAGGCATTCCGTATGTCATGATTAACGGCGTGCTTGCGGTGGACGGGGGCAAATTTACAAATGCAAAATCCGGCAAACTATTAACCAAATAGCGTGCATAAGCCTTTATCCAAGCGGCACAACGCAAGCGGAAAAGCAAGCGGAAAAAC
>JAGPHI010000210.1 GCA_018055565.1 Oscillospiraceae bacterium
ACCATGTACGAAAAAGGCTATTTCCCCAAAAACACCCTTACCGCTACCGATGCCGACACCTTCCAAATGATGGCCGACGATAAAGCTGCGTTTGCAGTAGACGGCTCGTGGAAAGTGGGCTGGTTCACAGGCAGCAAGGATGCCGAAGGCAAAGTCATTCCCGGCAACGTAGAAAAGCTTGAAGATTACACCGTTACTTATGTGCCTGGCAAAGGCGAGCGCAAAGCCACAGACATCGTGGGCGGCCTTTCGATGGGCTACTACGTTACCCGCAAAGCATGGGAAGATCCCGCAAAGCGCGAAGCCGCTGTGAAATTTGTGCAGGCAATGACCACCGATGAAGTGGTAAACACCTTCTCGGCCGGCGCACCCACCGCATTGAAATCCGGCATGGCTGTTCCCGCAGACCCCAACTCGCTGACCAAAGATGCCATTGCAATGTTTAATGGCGCAACAGGCCTTGCCCCCGCCGTGCAGGATTCCTTGAACGGCACTGCCCGCAAAGTGTTGTTTGCCTCCGTGAAGGACATCGTTACAGGCAAAATCACAGCCGAAGCCGCTGTTGAAACAGCCCTGAAAACCGAGTTTGTTCCCGATGCGAAATAAGCATTTGCACAAAACCATATAGCATGTATCTGCGCACATGGCCGGAGAGCTGCACATCGGCTCTCCGGCTTTTTTTACCAAATGCGAGAAAAATGGCGAATAATGGCATTTTAAAAAAGTTATATAAACGCGGAAATGCGCGTTTTTTGAAAGAAAAGAGAGAAGGGGCATTTTGCTATGAATGCAATGATTTACAAAAACAAAAAGCCGCTGCTGTTGTTTTTAGCACCAACGTTTGCGTTTTTATTGGTGTTTTTATATTATCCGTTTGTGATGAACATGTACAACAGCGTCAACAGGATTGGCGGCATGGGCGAGGCGTCTAAGGGCATAAACAGCCCGTGGTATTTAAACTATGCAAAGCTTTTTACAGACCCATTAATGATAACTTCGCTAAAAAACACGATGTGGCTTATGGCGTTTACCATTGTGTTTCAGGTGGGCATCGCGCTGATTTTAGCGCTATTAATTGATAATATCCAGCTGGGCACCAAATTTTTTCGCACGGTTTACTTTTTCCCGATTGTTATCAGCGCCACAGCGCTGGGCCTTTTGTTCAATTTAGTGTTTTTATACGATGGCGGCATGCTGAATCAGTTTTTGATGAACGCCAAAATCACGCCAGAGCTGATTGACTGGAAAGACGAAACGCATTTTTTTGCCACAATGATGATTCCCGTTATGTGGCAATACGTGGGCTTTTATTTTGTAATTATCGTTACAGGCCTCAACAATATTTCTACCGATATTTACGAAGCGGCTGAAATTGACGGCGCGGGCGGCTTAAAGCGCGTGCGCTATATCACGCTGCCGCTGCTGTACAACACCCTTTGCACCTGCTTAACCCTTGCCATTACGGGCGCTTTAAAGGTGTTTGATTTACCGTGGACTATGCTGCCGGGCGGCATGCCAATGGATCAATCGTGGCTTACGGGCACATATATGCATTATCAAACCATGTCGATGGCCGATGTGGATTACGGCAGCACCATTGCCATTTTAATTGTGGTGCTGGGCGTGGTAATCAGCCAGATTGCGCATTGGATTTTTAAAGAAAAAGATTATTAAGAAAGGATGACTACACATGAAACAAAAATTTGGCATCTCTAAAATCGTTACGTATCTCATCCTTTCGCTTTGGGCGCTTACCACGATATACCCGTTTATTTGGGTCATTCAAAACTCGTTTAAGCCAAAGGGTATCATCCGCAGCGATTCGTTTTCCTTGCCGATTGGGGATAAATTTACGCTGGACAATTTCAAAACAGCGTTTGCGCGCGTGGACATCGGCAGCGCTTATATAAACAGCATTGTAATCAGCGGCCTTGTTACCATTGTGGTTGTGGTGCTGGCGGGGCTTTGCGCATATGCAATGGCGCGATACACGTTCCGCTTGCGGCCGTTTTTGCATTCGGTGATTATCGCCAGCATGATGTTTCCGGTGTTTTCCACGATTATTCCGGTGTTTCGCATGGAAGCCGCATGGGGCATCACCAATACAGGCAGCCTTTTATTAACATGGATTAGCATTATTTTGCCGCAGATAGCGGGCAATCTTTCGTTTTCGGTCATTGTGCTGATGGGCTTTATCCGCAGCCTGCCTGTGGAGCTGGAAGAGGCCGCCTATTTAGAGGGCTACAGCGTGTATCGCATTTTCTTTCGCATTATTATGCCGCTGGCAAAGCCCAGCTTTGCTACGGTGGGCATCTTTGCATTTTTGTGGAGCTATAACGATTTGTTTTTACAGCTTTTTTTCCTGCGCACCAAAAAAATGTTTACCATCACACGCCTATTAAACGAGATATCCAGCCAAGCAGGCGTAAACTACGGCCTGATGGTTGCGGCGGTGGTGCTGGTGGTTATCCCCGTGCTGATTGTGTATATTTTCCTGCAAAATTACATTATCAAAGGCCTTACCGCAGGCGCGGTAAAGGGGTAGCCACACAATTGAAGCCTTTTACGGGCATCCTTTGCAAAAGGCTTCCACTAAAAATTGCGTGCTCCTTTTCTTTCTTTCTGTGCAAAACACGCCCGACGCATTTGCGTCGGGCGTGTTTTGCCATTTGCGCAAGCGCGCGGGCGGCAGGGTAAGGCCACTGCACATATTTTGCGCGGCACTTGCATAAATTGTTGAGAAACGCAATTTGCAGGGGGGCGAAAGGGATACTGTATGTGATCTTTTATGTGCGCGCAGCATTTTGTGTGGCGCTTGCAGCAACGGCACTTACGTTGCTATTTTGCTATTTTGGTGAAAAAATATCGCAAAAATAGGGCACGAGCTTCGCAAATTGTGCGAAACGTGTGCCCTATTGCGTTGTTTTTTTGAGTTTATGTTACGGTATACTATAGGCTTTCGCGCAAAGGCTTTCGCGCGGAGGTTGCGCCCAAAGACTTTCGTTCGGGTGCGTTCGCGAGAAAACTTTCGCGTCAAGGCTTTCGCTTTCGGGGGAGAACATGCGGGATGCAGGTAAAAGGGCGGCCTATTCCGTCATAATGCTGATAATCTCCAGATCCGTTCTGCGCATGCCACAATGCCCCAGCCGCCCCACGGCGGCAATGGTGCCCTCGATATCCGCTTTCACAATGCCCTCGCCCGGCAAAAAGCCTTTGCCGTTTTTGGCAAGCTCCCATCCCAGTAAAGCAGCATCCACCGCGCTGGCAATCTTGGCGGCACAGGAGGGTTTGGCACCGTCGCAAATCATGCCCGCCACATTGCCCAATGTGTTGGTAATCGTTTGGCAAATCAGCGCTTCGTCCCCGCCCATTAAAAAGGCAATGCCCGCCGCCGCGCCCGATGCCGCGCTTACAGCGCCG
>JAGPHI010000209.1 GCA_018055565.1 Oscillospiraceae bacterium
AAGCGGGGCTCTTTGTGTTAATGCCATCGTAATCGCGATGCCCACAATGCCCACGCCGAATACCAGCCAATAGGCGGGTGTGGCGCTTTGGCGCGTAAGCACCTCTACCAGTGTTGAGCACATGGATGTGCCCAAAATGGCCGACAAGCCGCCCAGCGCTGCCGTGGTGGAAAAATAAATACTGGTTTCTTCCGGCGGGCAGTTTTGCACCTGAAACTGAAACAGCCCCACGCCCAGTGCGCCATTGGGCACCGGTGCCAAAAGGCTGACAATGGGAAACATCAAGCCATAGGTTTGCTTTGTGGTAAACATCCACAGCACGCCCGTTAAGAGCACGAGGCCCATGCCGATGGTAACCACCTTTTTCCAGCCAATGCGCGAGGCCATCCGTGCAAAAAGCGGAATGGAAACCACGCGCAACACATTGCCCAGCGTGGACCAAAACACCACATACACATAGTTTAACTCCAGCACGCGGATTTGATACAGCGCGGCAAAGCTGCCGATAAAGGCGTTTGACATATTCCAAACCATGTTAAACAGCAAAATCTTTGCAAAGGTTTTATCCCGAAGCGGCAGCAAAACCGATGTCCAAAACGTGCCCTTCTCGCGCGCGTGCGCCTCGCCCGGCGGGGGCATTTTGCGCAGCAGATAATACACGCTAACACCCAAAAGCACCGCTTCAATCACACCCAAAAGCGCAAAACCCACAAGCGCATTGCCTTTCGATACCGTGCCATCCACAATGATGCCAAACAAAAAATTAACAGCGGTAAACATCACCATAAAGCACAAATCGCGCGTGGAATAATAGCTGCTTTTCACCTTGCCCTCCACGCAGCTGATCATCCATGCATTTTGGCCGGGCGAAATAAATTGAAAGCCTGCCACCATTGAAAATAGCGCCACCACCATTACGATGCCGCCAATGCTTTTGGGCAATAGCGGCGAAAGCAGCACAATTGGCAAGAGAATGCGCCACACCAGATTATAGCGTTTTAAAAAGTGATGTCGGTTTTCTGCACGGCCATAGGCATAGCCGCCAAACAGCTGCAAAACCAGCAGCATGGATTGAAACGACAGCAGCATATTGGAAACGGATAAAGAAAAGCCAAAATACTGCGTCAGCTTTGCAATCAGCGCGCCCGAGCACGTCCAATAGGCCACGCAGGAGAACATATTATCTACAATAAAGGCATTTGCCCCTGTTTCAAATTCACGGTTATGTTTCATGTACATCATCAGGCTTCGGGTACATTTTTGCGGATACTGCGAAGCCCACTCCGTTACTTAATGTACTTCGTTTCGGCAAAAATTGCAAGGGGTTTTTGATGAATTTTTCTTTTTTCTTGCCTTTTTGTAGTAAGCTGTACTATAATGCGGAGGAAAGCACTTAAGCAGCGCGTGTAATTGCGATGCAAATTCGGCTTTCTGTGCAGGCTTTGGGCGCAAAAAGCGCGTGTGCTTACAATCAAACACACGCGCTTTTTAAAATCTATATAAACTTTTGCGTGCGGGATGCAAGCGCCTTTCTGTTATTCAGCGTTTGCAAGCGCCCGCGCACAAAAGAGTTTTTTGGCCGCCGGCCGGCCCTTGATAAAGGGCGAGCCGACTTTTTAGCTGGTTATATTTTTCCCATAAGGAGGCTTCTCCCATAAGGGTTATATCGGTGCATTGAATGTGCTTTTTAAGCTATGCACCACAGGGCAAAGCAGCTGCTGTGTCCCTGTCGCATAACTATAGTATACAGGGATCTTGTGAACAAAATTTGTTAGAACTTTTAAAGCTTTTGTAACATTGTATGAAAAGCAATTCACAACTGCATTTGCAAAAGCTTGACATGCAAAACGCATTTGGCGCATTTTGCGCGCCATTGATAGGAAAGGACTGTTTAAAAAAATGGAAAATTATCAATTACATTTAGAAAAAACGCTGGCCGACATTACCCGCAGCGGCAAAACACCCACGCTTTTGTTGCACGCATGCTGCGGCCCATGCGAAAGCTATGTGCTGGAATATTTAAACCGCTATTTTGCCATTACTGTGGATTTTTTTAACCCGAACATCGCGCCCGAAGCCGAGTATCTGCGCCGCCAAGCCGAGGCAAAGCGCCTTGCCGCCGCTATGCCCACGCAAAACGCCGTTGCCTTTCGAGAGCACGCATTGCAAAGCGCGCTGTTTTATGACGCTGTAAAAGGCCTTGAAGCGTTGCCAGAGGGCAGCGAACGTTGCTTTGCCTGCTACCGCTTGCGCCTTGCAAAGGCAGCCGAGGCCGCAAAAGAAGGCGGCTTTGATTATTTTACCACCACGCTTTCCATCAGCCCACACAAAAACAGCGCAAAGCTAAACGAAATCGGCTTTGCGCTTGAAAAGGAATGGGGCGTTGCGTATCTTGCGGCGGATTTTAAAAAGAAAAACGGCTATAAGCGCAGCCTAGCGCTTTCTGCCGAATATGGGCTTTACCGTCAAAATTATTGCGGATGCGCCTTTTCGCTGGCAGAAAGCGAAAAGCGCGGATAGCGTCTATCCCCTTTTCTTTTGCAGGGCCTTCATAGAGATGCCGCCCACAAGCCAAAGCACCAGGCAAAATGCCGCCGCCGTTAAAAGCGCGCCCACCACTGTCCACGCCCATAGCGGCAAGGCTTTGGCCAAAAGCGGCGCAAACACAAAATGTTCTGCCACTGCCGATAAGCAAACGGCAAACAGCGGCTTTGCCACCCATGCGCTCCAGTCGAACGCAAGACCCGTCACGCAAAACAGGCGGCGTACATTCAGCAAGCTGGTGAGCAAATTTGACACCAGCATCACTACCAAAAAGCCCTGCATGCCAAAGCGCGGCACTAAAAGATAAATTAGCACAATGCGCGAAAGCGAATCGATGATGCTGTATTTAAACGTGGCAAGCTGTTCGTCCATGCCTTTTAAAATGCTGTCTACCATGCTTTCCACATACATAAACGGTGCCAGCGGCCCCAGCACCGCCAGATAAAACCCGATTTCGGCGCTGTGATAGAAAAGCTGCCCAATTTCCTGTGCAAATAGCGCAAACACGCCGCCCGCCATTGCCGAAAGCACGCAGGTAATCAGCATGGTGCGCCGAATCAAATGCTCCAATGTTTTATTTTGCTTTTTTAAAAACGCATCGGTAATTTCTGGCATTAAAAGCGTGGAAAGCGTGGTTAAAAACGAAAACGGAAAAAATAGTACCGGCATAGCCATGCCCTTTAATGCGCCAAATTGGCTAAGTGCCAGCTCGCGGCTTTTGGTAAATAGAGCAAGGCTGGACGGAATAATCACATTTTCAAACGTGCGCAAAAACGCCGTAAGATATTGATTGGCTGCGATGGGCGTTAAAATATGGTATACAGATGGCGGCGCGTCTTGCTGCTGCGGCGCACTCGCGTTGCTTTGCGCACCCTG
>JAGPHI010000211.1 GCA_018055565.1 Oscillospiraceae bacterium
CATCCCGCTTTTATCGCATGGGACAGGGTGCACCCCAACCCCACAGGCCAAATGGTGATTGCCAATGCCGTGTGGGATGCGCTTGCCGCAATGCTGTAAAGCGAATGTGGGGCAAATTCGCATCCTCATTCTGACCTCTGACTTCTTATCTCTATTATCTAGCATCTAAACCGTAGGGGCGGATTCCATATCCGCCCGCCGTAACCCTCGTTCTAACCTTTTATTTCTATCATCTGACCTCTAACCGTAGGGGCGGATTCTATATCCGCTCGGCGTAGCCCTTGTTCTGACCTCTTACCTCTATTACCTAGCATCTAAACCGTAGGGGCGGATTCCATATCCGCCCGCCGTATCTCGCATCGCAGAAAACACAACACGATGCGGGTATCAGCCAAAATTGTTTGGGCGGTGTTTGTGCATTTACATTATTACAGGTTGTGGTAAATTTTTGGGCGACGTTTGTGCATTTACATTGCAGGGTGTGCCAATTTTCGGGCGGATATGGAATCCGCCCCTACACCACAAATGCGCATTTCCACAAGCATTTTGTATTTGCGCAGATATTGTATAACCAAACAGAAAACATGCGCTAACCGAATAAAACAAAAACCCCGCCGTCTGCTGCTTGCAGGTGGCGGGTTTGCCATATCACAGGCCACAAAAAATCAGCCACTCATACGAGCGGCTGATTTTGTTTATCATTGCTTTACGATAAAGGCTATATTAGCACTGTGCAGCTGCAACAGCGCAAGCAACGGTAGCGCCAACCATCGGGTTGTTGCCCATGCCGATTAAGCCCATCATCTCTACGTGCGCAGGCACGGAGGAGGAGCCGGCAAACTGGGCATCGCCATGCATACGGCCCATCGAATCGGTAAGGCCGTAAGAAGCGGGGCCTGCCGCCACGTTATCGGGATGCAGCGTGCGGCCTGTGCCGCCGCCAGAAGCAACGGAGAAGTACGGCACGTCGTTTTCCATCGCATATTTTTTGTATGTGCCCGCCACAAGATGCTGGAAGCGGGTGGGGTTGGTGGAGTTGCCGGTAATAGACACATCCACGCCCTCTTTTTTCATGATGGCTACGCCCTCCAGCACGTCGTTTGCGCCGTAGCATTTCACTGCCGCGCGCTCGCCGTTAGAGTAAGCTTTCTCGCGCACAACCTTTAATTCGCCTGTGCCGAAATCATAATCGGTTTCCACATAGGTGAAGCCGTTGATGCGGCTGATGATAAAGGCGGCGTCTTTGCCAAGACCGTTCAAAATAACGCGCAGCGGCTCTTTGCGGGCCTTATTGGCGGTGCGGGCAATGCCAATAGCGCCTTCGGCGGCGGCAAAGCTTTCGTGGCCGGCTAAAAACGCAAAGCACTTGGTTTCGTCGCGCAAAAGCATTGCGCCCAAATTGCCGTGGCCGAGGCCAACGGCGCGCTGCTCGGCAACCGAGCCGGGGATGGTGAATGCCTCAAGGCCCTCGCCAATAGCGGCGGCACATTCAGCAGCGTTGCGCAATCCTCTTTTTACCGCAATTGCGGTGCCGAGGGTGTACGCCCAAACGGCGTTTTCAAAGCAAATGGGCTGCACGCCTTTAACAATTGCATCACAGTCGATGCCTTTGGCCATCAATAATTCGCGGCAAGCGTCTAAAGACTCCAAGCCGTTTTTTTGTAAGCACGCCTCAATTTTGGGCATGCGTCTGTCTTGTCCTTCAAAATTAGCCATGATTATATCCCCCTTTCTTATTCTTCACGCGGGTCGATGTATTTCGGTGCATCGGCAAAACGACCATAATTGCCGATATTCTTTTTGTAAGCTTCGTTCGGCTCCACACCGTGGCGGATATCCTCAAGCATTTTGCCCACTTTTACAAACTCGTAGCCAATGGCTTCGTTGTTTTCGTCGCAGGCAACGCGGGTGATATAGCCCTCGGTTAATTCCAAGTAGCGCACGCCCTTTGCTTTGGTGGAAAAGATGGTGCCCACCATGCTGCGCAGGCCTTTGCCCAAATCCTCAAGCCCTGCGCCGATGGGCAGGCCGCCCTCGGAAAACGCAGTTTGGCTGCGCCCGTATACCAGCTGCAAAAACAATTCGCGCATGGCAACGTTGATGGCGTCGCAAACTAAGTCGGTGTTCAGCGCCTCAAGAATGGTTTTGCCCGGCAAAATTTCGCCTGCCATTGCGGCAGAATGCGTCATGCCCGAGCAGCCGATGGTTTCAACCAGGGCTTCCTCGATAATGCCGTTCTTAACATTTAAGGTCAGCTTGCAGGTGCCCTGCTGCGGGGCGCAGCAGCCCACGCCGTGTGTAAGGCCGGAAATGTCGGTGATTTGGTACGCTTTAACCCATTTGCCCTCTTCGGGGATGGGCGCTGGGCCGTGATTCGGGCCCTTTGCCAGCGGACACATATGCTCTACTTCGTGTGAATAAGTCATAGTGATGCTCCTTACTTTTAAAATTCAACTCTCAGAACGCAGCGCGCAAACAAGCGCACAGCGTTCAAATGCGCTTCTTTTATTATAGATAAAATCGGCGCTATTTGCAAGTGCTTGTCTATGTTTTTTGTGTTTTATTTAACAAAGATGCAAACTGGCACAACTAACAATAATTCTGCCAATATTTTGTGTGAATGTACAAATAGTTTTAAACATTTTTGTTGACATCGCCAAAAAGTATGCTATACTGATGGTAGTGGAAAAAGTTTCCGCGCGACGGGTATCGTTGGCCGTCAAAATGGAAGTATATGTATTATAAAAATAGGAGGTATTTTGATTATGGCATCAATTGACATGCATGATTTTGATTTAAAGGATTTTAATGAGGTGCTTGCATCTTGCAAAGGCGATGTATTTATGGTTACGCCCGAGGGCGACCGCCTCAATTTGAAAAGCAAACTTTGCCAGCTGATTGGCTTTACCAAGCTAATCGAGGGCGGCAGCGTGGCTTCGGCGCGCTTAGAGTGTGCAGATAAAGACGACGAAAGCAAGCTTTTCCGTTTTAATATGTTTGGCGAAGTGTAAGCTGATTCAAGAAATATCGCGCTGTTGCAGATGTGTAAAGCATCTTGTGGCAGCGCGTTTTTTTGCGTTTTGGGGCGGGGTAACGGCGATGGTGTTCTGTTTTGCGGGCAATGCGCCCCTACTTTAAGAGGTCAGATAATAGAGATAAGAAATAAGAGGTCAGAACGGGGATGCGGCGGGCGAATATGGAATCCGCCCCCACGTTTAGAGGTCAGATAATAGAGATAAGAAGTAAGAGGTCAGAACGGAGATTTGGCGGGCGGATATGAAATCCGCCCCCACGGTTGCTGGGGCAACGCGGCGTGGTAAAGGGCGATATGCTGCAAAATTTTATGGATGTAGGAAATACACGCGCTTGCTTACTAGCAGACATATGCGTTCGTATGCGTCGGCAATCAACAC
>JAGPHI010000212.1 GCA_018055565.1 Oscillospiraceae bacterium
GTTTTGGCTGTCTGTTGGCAATAGCTTTGTGCGCATTGTGGGCGGGTTTTTGCTGGCGGCCATTGCAGGCGTTTTGCTGGCGGCGCTTTCGGCGGCGCTGCGCTTTGTGCGCGTTTTGCTAGGGCCCTTTATGCTCACTGTACGCAGCGTGCCTGTGGCCAGCTTTATCATTTTGGCGCTGCTATGGCTGCAAAATGGGGCGGGGCTATCGGTGCTGATTAGCTTTTTAATGGTGCTGCCTGTTGTGTATGAAAACGTGCTGAAAGGCATTTTGCACACCGATGCCAAGCTTTTGCAGGCGGCACAGGTTTACCGCATGCCGTTTTTGAAAAGGCTTTTGTATATTTACACGCCGGCTGTGCGGCCGTTTTTTCTGTCGGCGCTGGCCTCTGGGCTGGGCCTTTGCTGGAAAAGCGGCGTGGCGGCAGAGGTGATCGGTATTACCGAGCACAGCATCGGCGGCGGGCTGTATAATGCAAAGCTGTATTTTGCCACCGACGCGGTATTGGCGTGGACAGCGGTGATTGTGCTACTTAGCTTTGCCTTTGAAAAGCTGTTTATGGCGCTTTTACAGCGCGGTTTTGCCCTTATTGACCAAAAAGCCGCTTGCATGCCGAAACTTCGCCCCGCCGCACCCAAACACAACGCCGCGCCGCCGCGCATGCTTGCTTTTGAAAATGTGACAAAGCGTTTTGGCGAAAGCGTGGTGCTGCAAGGCTTTTCGGCCGTGTTTGAAGCGGGGCAGGTGTATGCCGTAATGGGTAAATCGGGCGCGGGAAAAACCACGCTGGTGCATCTTTTGGCGGGGCTTTTGCAGCAGGATAAGGGGCGCATCATTGGCCGCGAGGGCGTGCGCGTAGGCATGCTGTTTCAAGAAAACCGCCTTTTGGAAGCCTTGCCTGCTACAGCCAATTTACGGGTGTTTGGCTGCGCGGATGTGGATTATCTTGCAAAGGGCGCCGAAATTGGCCTGTGCGAAGCCGACATGCAAAAGCCTGTATCGGCGCTTTCGGGCGGGCAAAAACGGCGCGTGGCTTTAATGCGCGCGCTGCTGTGCGAGGCGGATTTGCTGCTTTTGGATGAGCCGTTTAAAGGATTAGACGATGCAACGCGTATACTGGCGGCACAATTTGTGCAGCGCGAGCGCCGCGCACGCACCTTGCTTTGCGTTACACACGACGAAGAAGATGCGGTTTTGCTGCATGCCAAAAAGCAAATGATTGGTGCTATATAAATCGGCCATATGGCTTTGCCACGGCCTTTTGATTCAAACGTGCCCACTATAGGTCGATGCGCAATCAATAATCCGCTGACGGATTCTGTACCGCGCATCGGCCTTTGGCCGGCTCAACATTGCAACCGAATTTGTATAAGCCAACAACGCTCGATATTGTAGGGAACGGTTTTGACCGTTCCGGCTCATTTTTGCAATTTCTTTCAACGCATCTCCTGTACACTGGAATGGTCAAGACCATTCCCTGCATTGCCTAATATCATCATGCTATGTCAGCAATGAATTAGGTGATTGACCAGACGAATATCAATCATCCGCAAATTAGAGTATTGATTGCGCAGTCGTCATGGCCGCGCATTTGAAGCAAAAGGCTGTAGCAAGCCGTATCCAATTTATATAGGCGCGTAAAATTATATGGCCAAATGGCGGCGCAAAGCGTTTGTGCGCCGGCAAATAAACGATTTGTCCATTATGAAATGTGCACGAATGGCTTGACAAAACGCATGCAACTGGCATAAAATAGATAAGCAGCATCGGCGCTGCGCATCGCCAAAAGGCAATGCGTTGCACGCATTGTGCTGCGGCTCAAACGCATCGCGTACAGGGCATAGGCCCGCGTACCGCACAATCAAATGATAACGAAATTACAAAGGAGGGAAGGCGCGTGGACGGCGACCCGCGAGAACGTATCTTTAACGATTATTACATGCCCCGCGCGCTTTTCGGGATAGGGTAAGCCTCGGCTCAGCCGTGGTGCTGCCCTTGCTGCCTGTTGGCGCGTTTCACGCTTTGCGCTGCGCTTTTGCCATATTGGCAAAGGTGTGCTCTTGGCGACGGTGGGCGTGGGAAACAGGTGTATTATGATTTCTATTTTTATGACCGAGCATGGCAAGCACACGCAGCTTGCCGACATTGTACCCGGCACATGGATTCATCTTTGCGCGCCCGAAGAGGGCGAGATTAACAAGGTGTGTGCCGCCACAGGCGCAGACGCAAGCCTTGTGCGCGCCGCGCTTGACGAAGAGGAGCGCAGCCGCATTGACACGGAGGACGATTCTACCTTAATATTGGTGGATACCCCGATGGTGGAGGTGCAAGGACGCAGCTTTGTGTATTCCACTTTGCCGTTTGGCATTGTGCTTACAAAGGAGCATATTATCACAGTATGCTTAAAAGAAAGCGCCTTAGCCCGCGCGTTTACCGAGCATGCGGTAAAAAGCTATTCCACCAAAAAGCGCAACCGTTTAACACTGCAAATGCTGTATCGCAATGCCACAATGTTCCTTTCGTACCTGCGCGAAGTGGATAAAGCCAGCACCCGCGTGGAAAACGAGCTGCATCTTTCGATGAAAAATAAAGAGCTTATCCAAATGCTTGGGCTGGAAAAAAGCCTTGTGTATTTTTCCACCTCGCTAAAAGGCAACGAAATTGTGATGGAAAAGCTGCTGCGCACGGATTTTGTGCGCGATTATCCCGATGATACCGAGCTTTTAGAGGATGTTATCATCGAGAACAAGCAGGCTATTGAGATGTGTAATATCTACCGCGACATTTTAAGCGGCACAATGGATGCGTTTGCCTCGGTAATTTCCAATAATCTCAATATCGTTATGAAGGTTTTGGCCGTGATTACCATTGTGCTCACAATCCCAAACATTGTGTTCAGCCTTTGGGGCACCAATGTGATGGTGCCGTTTGCCAATTCCCCGTTCGGATTTCCGATTATTCTTGGCATCGCGGGGCTTTGCACGCTGGTTGCCATGCTGTTTATGCGCTGGAAAAAGTGGTTTTAACCATAAAGCTTGCTTGCTTTATCAAGCTTTTTCACTATTTGCGCGCGAATCGCATAGCGCTAGCCAAATGATATCTTTTGTGCGTGCGAATTGCATAGGCGCCGTTTAAAGCATATTTTATGCGTGCGAATCGCATAGGCAAAAAGAAACCGCAAAACCGTTATCAATATCTAAAAAAACCGAGGCAGTGACAATTTCGTCACTGCCTCGGTTTTTATGTGCACGCGTTTTTGCGCTTTTATGTAATTTCTGCCGCCGCCTTGTCGTAGGCGGCTTTGATGCCCTCACTGTTCACGGCGTCTACGCTAAATGCAGTAGTGCTTGTGCTTTCTGAGGGGCCCACTTCCTGCAGCGTGCCGCTTGCGTCGTATTGATACTCT
>JAGPHI010000213.1 GCA_018055565.1 Oscillospiraceae bacterium
CCATTTTGTGAATTATCTGTTTGCCATCATTGCAACGCTTTAGCCGCAGCAGCAATGCCGCGAATTTGTATGTTACACTGCGTTTAAAGGAGGGCCGGCATGACGATTCAATTGCAGGGCCTTTCGCTCTATCTTTTGGTATTTGTGCGTTTTGCAGGGATGATTGCGTTTAACCCGCTTTTATCTCGCCGCAATATCCCCAATAACGTGCGCACCCTGTTCGCATTGGCGCTCACCTTTGTGGTTGCACCCACGCTGCCCATCGGCATAGTGGCGGATTTAGACGGGCTTGGCATGGCCTTTGCGATAGTGAAAGAGCTTTTTGTGGGGTTTATCTGCGGATACGCGTTTCAGATATTTTACGAGTTTTTGTTATTTGCAGGCGATATGCTGGACACCGAATTTGGCATGTCGATGGCAAAGGTGTTTGACCCAGGCAGCAATATGCAGGTGTCGCTTACCGGTAAATTTTTAACCTTTCTGTTTGTGGGCTATTTTTTTGCAACGGATAGCCATCTTGTGATGATTCACCTGTTTGCCACCACGTTCGACATTATCCCCGCGGGCACCGTCAGCTTTACGCAAGAGGCCATGAAATATGGCATGGGGCTTTTTGTGGATGCGTTTTTATTGGTGCTGCGTTTAGTGGTGCCGTTTATGGCAGCCGAATTTGTTTTGCAAGCCGTGATGGGCATTTTAATGAAGCTTGTGCCGCAGATTCACGTTTTTGTAATCAACTTTCAGTTAAAGCAAGGCATTGGCCTTGTAATGCTGTTTATCTTAGCGCCTGTGGTAGGCGCGTTTATGGATAATTACATCCTAATTATGCTAGACAGCATGCAAAAAGCTGCGGAAATGCTGATACAGTAGCGCAGCTTAACGATGGCGCATTTCGGCCACGCGCAACATTGCGCAAAGCCGTTTTCAAATATAAACATAGGCAAAAACGCGGGTTTCAAAGGGGGGATGCAACATGGCGGGCGAACGCTCCGAAAAAGCTACCCCCAAACGAAAACAGGACGAACGAAAAAAAGGTAATATTTTTCAAAGCCAAGATTTGGTGGCGGTTGCAACGCTGTTTGCATGCTTTTACGGGCTTAAACTTGTGGGGCCGTTTGCACTGGAGCAGATACGCACCAGCGTTTACACCTTTTTTGGCATGGCCAATTCGTTTAAAGTGCTGATGCCCGCAGATGTGGGCAAAATTGGCGCAGAATGTGTAAAGCTGGTGCTTTTGTGCGCGATGCCGTTTTTATTAATTGGCATTGGCGCTTCGGTGGCCATTACGCTGGCGCAAACGCGCGGGCTTGTTACGGCAGAATCTTTTAAATTCAAAATGTCTAACCTTAGCCCGCTAAAAGGCTTTAAGCGCATGTTTTCCTCACGCGGCATTGTGGAGCTGATAAAGGCTTCTATCAAAGCAGGCGTGCTTTTATATTTGGTATATGGCAAATTCAAGGATTATCTGCCGCGTTTTGCAAAATTGATGGACATGGAAGCCGCAGCCGCCGTTTCCCTTGTGGGCGAATTTATCATGTCGATGGTCAACACCGCGGGCGCAATCTTTTTGGTGCTTGCGGGTGCAGATTATGTGTATCAATGGTGGCAATATGAAAAGAATTTGCGCATGTCCAAGCAAGAGGTAAAGGAAGAATACAAGCACACCGAGGGCGACCCGCAGGTGAAAGGGCAAATCCGTCAGCGTCAGCGCAAAATGGCGCAAGGGCGCATGATGGCAAATGTGCCGAAAGCCGATGTGGTTATCCGTAACCCTACGCATTATGCCGTTGCCATCGCCTATGACGCCGAAAAAAACCGTGCGCCGATTGTGCTGGCAAAGGGTGCCGATTATTTGGCGCTGCGCATCGTAAAAATTGCCGAAGAAAACAAGATTACCACCATCGAAAACCGTCCGCTTGCGCGCGGCCTGTTTGACGCAGTGGATGTGGACAGGGAAATCCCCGAAGAATTTTACAATCCCGTCGCCGAGGTGCTGGCGTTTGTATATAGCTTAAAAAAGAAAACAGGCTTTTAAAAAGCTTTTAAAGTGCTAAAGCCGTTTTCGTTACAATGCGCCGCTGCTGTTTCGCCGCGCTGCCAATACCCTGAAAGGAAAGGATATCGTATTGAAGAAGCTGAATGTACTGAATAATATGGTGGCTTTGGCTGTTGTTGCCATCATACTCATGATTATCATACCGCTAGACCCCATACTTCTTGATATGATGTTCGTGATTAATCTGGCGCTTTCGTTTATCATATTGTTCACCACCATGTACATTAAGGAAACGCTGGAATTTTCCATCTTTCCGTCCATTCTTTTAATTACCACTGTTTTTCGTATGGCGCTAACGGTATCTTCCACGCGAAGCATTTTGTTAAACAAAGGCTATGCAGGCGAGGTTATCAAGGTTTTTGGCCAGTTTGTTATACAGGGCAATGTTGTGGTGGGCCTTTTAATCTTCTTTATTATCGTTATCGTGCAGTTTGCCGTTATCACAAAGGGCGCCGAGCGCGTGGCAGAAGTGTCTGCCCGCTTTACCCTCGATGCCATGCCCGGCAAACAGATGGCCATTGATGCCGACTTAAATTCCGGCCTGATTGATGAATCGCAAGCGCGCGAGCGCCGCTTAAAAATCCAGCGCGAGGCCGACTTTTTCGGCGCAATGGACGGTGCTTCCAAGTTTGTAAAGGGCGATGCCGTAATCTCTATCGTCGTCACCTTTATCAACCTTATCGGCGGCGTAGTGATGGGCTTTATCAATCAGCAGGGCTCCTTTGCCGATATTGTGAATATCTATTGCACCTCCACCGTGGGCGACGGCTTAATGTCGCAGGTGCCGGCGCTTTTGATATCCATGTCTATGGGTATGATAGTCACGCGCTCGGCCTCGGGCGCAGACCTTAACAAGGACGTGGTAAAGCAGTTTCTTTCCCAGCCAATGGTGCTGGTGCTGGCGGGCGCGGTAATGCTTTCGCTGGTGTTTATCGGCTTTCCGCCCGTTCAAGTAACCGTGCTTTCCGCCATTTTGATTTCTATCGGCCTCGGGCTGATGAAAAAGCAAAAGGATTCGCTTGCGGCCGAGGTGGCGGATGCCGAACTGGTGGGCACAGAGGAAGTAACCAGCGAGGTATCCTATTATAAAAATATCGACAATGTGTATGGCCTTCTTAATGTGGAGCAGGTGGAAATGGAATTTGGCTACAGCTTGATTCCACTTGTGGACGAGGCCTCCGGCGGCAGCTTTATGGACCGCGTGGTCATGTTTCGCAAGCAGTTTGCCCTTGAGATGGGCATGGTGCTGCCCAGTGTGCGCCTGAAAGATTCGGGCCAGTTAAACCCCAACCAGTATTCCATCAAGTTTAAAGGCGAGCAGGTGGCGCTGGGCGATGTATTGA
>JAGPHI010000214.1 GCA_018055565.1 Oscillospiraceae bacterium
AGGCGCTTTATGCGCAAAATGGCAAGGACGTGGCCGAGCTGGAGGCATTGTTTGTGTTTATTGAAGCGCCGCCTGCGTCCTCTGTGCCCGAGCAAACCAGCGCCGCACAGCAAAAGGAGGAAAGCATTCCGCAGCCTTCGTCCGTTTCAAAGCCCGACGAGAGCGAGAGCGCAAGCGCAAGCGCATCTGCTTCTTCCTCTTCGGTTTCACTTGTGCCGGCGGGGCAAAGCGGCGGCAATCCGTTTTTTATTGTGATACCCGCGCTGGTTTTGGCGGTGGCATTTGTGGTGTATCTGATATGGCAAAAACGCACCATTGCGCCCGCGCCCGACACCAAAGCAGGGCAGGCACCGCCCGCTTCGCAGGAGGATTTTACCGGATACGGAAATTTTGATGACTTTGAATGATTCCTGCAAAAACATAGAAAAACAGAGCATACAAGAGATTTACAGATATATTATAAGATAAGGCGGCGGCCGATACGCCGCATAGCAATTAGTACACCACTTTTGGCGAAAGCTTCCATCATATCCCGTTTGTCATTTTGATGGCAAACGGGATATACTATTACTAGAGCAAAATGCTCAGTAGCAATTGCACTTTGCGTTGTCGGGCCAATCAAAAGCACAAAGACCATACAGGAGGTTTTTGCGCTGTTTCTTGGGGCAATGCTGCGTCAAATTGCTACAATAAAACAAAGGTGAGTGGATTTTTTGGATACCAACGGCCTATATCGCTTGCAAAAGCAGGACGCCGAAAAGCTCAGCTGTTTACTAGCGGAATGCTTTGTGCAGGACCCGCTGTATTGTGAGCTGATACCGGATGAGGCCAAACGCAGAAAAATGCTGCCAGAGCTGTTTGACTGCGAGATGGATGATTTATTTGAAAACTGTGAAATTTATGCCGACAGCCCTGCCATTAACGGCATTGTAATCGTGTCGGACGAAAGCGAGCCGTACAACGCGTTTACCTATTATTTAAAAAGCTTGTTCTACACGCTGAAAACGGGGGCGTGCCTTGTAAAGGACGACCCCAGCCTAGCCACGCTCAGTAATTTTGTGCGCGGGCGCGATTACCTGTCTGAGGCGTGGACGGACGATATTTCGTCGGATGAACGCTTGCACATCATTTATTTGGCGGTGCGCCCTGCCATGCAGGGGCATGGCATTGCCGCAAAGCTGATGCGTGCGGTGCTGGCAAAGGCCGACGAACGGCATTTGCTGATTAGCCTTGAAACGCATAATGCCCACAATGTAGAGATATATAAGCATTTTGGCTTTAGCGTATTTGAGGTGCTGCAAAAGCATTTTGCCTTAAAGCAATATTGCATGGTTCGATAAAAGCGGCCTTGCACGCAAAAATGTAAGCGAATAAACACAGGTGCAAACGGCATTTGTGAAAATATGCAAAAAAACGGCTGTATCGTACGATACAGCCGTTTTTATATGCCATTTTACAGCAAATTGCGCCAAACGGCGAACACAAGGAAATACACAATCAGTGCCACGCATACAGCGTTTTGCCATTTTAACAGGGCCGTGCGCCCAGTTTTGATATAGCGCCACGCCATTGTGCCAAACAGCGCTGCCAAAACGGGCAGCGCCAAGAAAAGCGCAGGATTATACGCAAATGCAGCGGCAAAATCGCCCTGCAAAAGGCATAAGCTCATGCGCCAGCCGCCGCAGCCAGGGCACAAAAGCCCCGTAACGGCATGAAAGATGCAAGGGATGCCAAACCCGACACGTAGGCTAAAGGCCGCCAGCGCCAAAAGCGCCGCGGCCCCGCCAAGTGTAATCAGTAAGATTGTTTGTGCGCGCTTTCGCATTAGTTTTGCGCTGTCATTTTATTGAATTCGCTTTGAATCAGCGCGTTTGTAACGAGCGAAAAACCAAATAAATTCAAAAGCAAATACGCAAGGCCTGCGTTGGTATCAGCAACGATGCCGCGCTGTGCTTTGGCCTGATTAACCTTGTCGCCCATCGAATACGCCCAAAACAGGCCGTAGATGCCGCAAGTGATGATGGATAAAAGAACAACGCCCGCGCCGGAGGTGCCGGGAGTGCCTGCGCCGATGTTGCCTTCGTCCGCAAGACAGGCCCACCAGTAAAGATTGTAGATGCCGCAGGTAACGATGGATAAAACGATAGACAACGCAATATTTCTGTTCCGCATAAAAATACCCCTTCTGCCGATATTTCGGCCCTTACTATGTTTCAAATTATAAAGGAAACCGCGGTAAATGTCAATTCGTTGCAGAATTTGACAAACGCAACTGCATAATTTTTACACAATTTGCGCATTGCATGTTAAAATGCTATACTAGGCGCGCTGGAAATGCTATACTAGGATAGAAAAAACGGGTAAAAGGGGGGTCTTTATGCTGCTGGGGCTTGCGCTGATTTTTCTTTGCGGGCTGGTTTTGGCGGGGCTGTTTGAAAGGCTGCGTTTGCCAGCGCTTTTGGGCATGCTGCTGACGGGCATTGTGCTGGGGCCGTATGCGCTGGATTTACTGGGGGGCGAGGTGCTTGCCATTTCGCCGCAATTGCGCAAAATTGCGCTGATTATCATTTTAATGCGCGCGGGCCTTGCGCTGGATGTTGGCGAGCTAAAGCGCGCGGGGCGCGCAGCGCTTTTATTGTGCTTTGTGCCCGCGTGTTTTGAGATAGTGGGGGTGCTGCTTTTTGCACCGCCGCTTTTGGGTGTAAGCCTTGCCGAAGCTGCGGTGATGGGCACGGTGCTGGCGGCGGTGTCGCCGGCTGTGGTGGTGCCGCGCATGCTGGCGCTAATCCATACCCGCCGCGGCACAAAAAAGGCCATTCCGCAGATGATTATGGCGGGCGCGGCAGTGGATGATATTTTTGTAATGGTGCTGTTTACGGCGGCAACCGGCCTTGTGAAAGGCGAAAGCGTTCGTGCAAGCGCGCTGATACAAATTCCAGTTTCGATTGTGCTGGGGCTTTTGGCTGGTATTGCGGCAGGCTGGCTTTTGGCTGTGCTTTTTGGCCGCGCGCATCTGCGCGACAGCGCAAAAGTGCTGATTTTGTTAAGCGCATCCTTTTTGCTGGTAAGCCTTGAAGATGCAGTGGGCAGCGCGGTGGGATTTTCGGGGCTTTTGGCGGTAATGAGCATGGGCGCAACGCTAAAAATGCGCTGTGCGCCGCTTGCAAAGCGCCTTGCGGATAAATTTTCAAAGCTGTGGGTAGGCGCAGAGCTTTTGCTGTTTGTGCTGGTGGGCGCGGCGGTGGATATCCGTTATGCGGCAGCAGCGGGGCTTTGGGTGTTGCCGGTGATTTTGGGCGCGCTTTGTATGCGCGCGCTGGGTGTATATTGCAGCACGGCCAAAACCGCCCTTACGCCTAAGGAACGCTTGTTTTGCGTGTTTGCCTATATGCCAAAAG
>JAGPHI010000215.1 GCA_018055565.1 Oscillospiraceae bacterium
CCTTATGATCCACGATATCGCCCGTTTTATATGCGCTTTTGCTGCCCGCTGCAGCCGTTGGTGCGCCTTGTGCGGGTGCTGCGGCAAGCACGCCAGTGCCCCCGCCCGCGGCTAATGTGGAACGGCTGGTATACACAGGCTGCGGCGCGCGCGGCTGCGAACGTTTTTCTTGATAGCGCGCCCTTGCGGCCCTTGCGGCCATTAAAGCCGGATTTTCTTTTTCGGCAATCAGGTCTGCATCAATTTCTTCCATAAAGCGCGAAGCGCGATTGTGCTTGGTTTGGCCAAATATCATGCGGCTGGCGGCGCTGGAAAGATAGAGTTCTTTGCGCGCGCGCGTGATGCCCACATAGCAAAGGCGGCGCTCTTCTTCCAAATCCTCGGGCGAATAGCGACACATCTCGCTTGGGAAAATGCCTTCTTCAAGGCCTACAATAAATACATAATCAAATTCCAGCCCTTTTGCGGCATGCATGGTCATCATTACAACAACGTCTGCGCCCTCGTCATAGCTGTCAATGTCGCTGATAAGCGCCACTTCTTCTAAAAAGCCTTGCAGTGACGCCTCATCACCGCGGGCATCGGCATAGGTTTTCACGCTGGAAATCAGCTGTCCCACGTTTTCAAGGCGGGTTTTGCCCTCTTCCTCCTGCGCCATAAGCATGGCACGATAGCCTGTAATATTAATTAGCTCACTAACAAATTCATCCATCGGCATACTTGCCGCCGCCTGTACAAGGCGCATGTACATCCCGTAAAACGCGCTTAAAGCCGAGGCCGCACGCTGTAAAGCTGGATAGCTTTGCACGTTTGCCATAACGTCTAGCATGCTAATGTTCTCGTTTACGGCAATGCTTGCTAGGTTTTCTAGTGTGGCAGCGCCGATTTTTCGGCTGGGCTCATTAATGATGCGGCGCAAGCGCAAATCGTCTTGATTATTCGCCACGATGCTCATGTAAGCAATTAAGTCTTTAATTTCTTTGCGGTCAAAAAACCGCTGGCCGCCCACAATTTTATACGGAATACCTGCGCGTGCAAAATAGGTTTCAATGGGGCCGGATTGCGCGTTCATGCGATACAAAATGGCATGGTCTCGCAGTTTTGCGCCTTTTTTCAAGTTTTCGCCAATCAGCTGCGCCACATGCGCGGCTTCTTCGTGCTCGTTTTCTGCGTCATAATGCAAAATTTTGTCGCCGTCCGGATTTTCTGTCCATAAAGTTTTGCCTTTACGGCCTTGATTATTTTTAATTACGCAGTTGGCTGCGTTTAAAATATTAGAGGTAGAACGATAATTTTGCTCAAGGCGAATCACCTTTGCGCCCGCAAAATTGCTTTCAAAGCTTAAAATATTTTCAATTGTTGCGCCACGGAAGCGATATATGCTTTGGTCGTCATCACCCACAACGCAAATGTTTTGCGCAGGGCCCGTTAAAAGGCTAACAAGACGAAATTGTGCAATGCTGGTATCCTGATATTCATCTACCAACACATATTTAAAGCGTGCTTGATATGCTTCGCGCACGGCATCGTTATCTTCTAAAAGCTTGACGGTGTAATAAATTAAATCGTCAAAATCAAAAGCGCCTGCCTTTTCAAGGCGCTTTTGATAGGCTTCGTACACCCTTGCCACAATGCCACCGCGAGAATCCGCAGGAGCAGCAAGTGCAGTGGCAGGGCTAATCATCTTATCCTTTAAACGTCCAATGGCGCTAACAGCTGCCTTCACGGGCAAAAATTTATCGTCGATATTTAAAAGCTTATACACTTCTTTCATCGCGCGCTGCTGGTCATCGGAATCGTAAATGGTAAAGCTTTGCGGAAAGCCGAGGCATGCCGCTTCACGCCGCAAGATGCGCACGCAAGCCGAATGGAAGGTGGACGCATTGATATCCGCGCCGCCCTCGCCCAGCATCGCCGTTAAACGGCTTTTTAATTCCCCTGCCGCCTTGTTGGTAAAGGTGATGGCAAGAATGTTCCACGGACGCACCGTGCGCTGTGCCAAAAGCGGCATTAGTGCATCCGGCGCGTCGCAATCTTCTTTCACAGCCTTTTCTAGCGCGGCATCATCGTCAAGCGTTACTTCGCGCGCAAGCGTTTCGCTGTTGTAGGCAGAGCCAAAGCGCACAAGATTGGCAATGCGGTTTACAAGCACTGTGGTTTTACCACTGCCTGCGCCCGCAAGAATCAAAAGCGGGCCGTCTGTTGTAAAGACAGCCTCCTTTTGCACGGGATTCAGGCGACCGAACGCCTTTTCAATGTATTGTTTTCTGAAATATAAAAACTGCTTTGTAGCGTCGTTCATCAGTGCCCACCTATCGGTTATTTTATTGCAAGTGCAATATAATACGATTATACCACATTTAGGGGTAAAGGGAAAGGGAAAAAGCGCGAATCCATAGATAAGGTTTTACCAAACAAAAAAACAGGCTTGCGCAGCTTAAATGCGCAAGCCTGTTATACAAATTTACTTCAGCATATTGATTAAGATGCCTGCCGCTACCGCGCTGCCGATAACACCGGCAACGTTGGGGCCCATTGCATGCATCAAAAGGAAGTTGTGCGGATTTTCCTTTTGGCCAACCTTTTGTGCAACACGAGCCGCCATCGGCACAGCCGAAACGCCCGCCGCACCAATCAGCGGATTTACCGCGCCGTGCGTAGCCCAGCACATAATTTTGCCGAAAATAACGCCACCGGCAGTGCCAAGACAAAACGCCGCAAGACCCAAAACAATAATTAAAATTGTTTCTTTTGTAAGGAAGGTTTCAGCATTGGTGGTGCAGCCAACAGAAACGCCTAAGAAAATGGTGATGATGTTCATCAATTCATTACCGGCTGTTTTGTTAATACGATCCACTACGCCGCATTCTTTCATCAAATTGCCCAGCATAAGCATGCCAACAAGAGGCACTGCGCTTGGCAGAACAAGAGAAACCAAAATTGTGCAGATAATCGGGAATACAATCTTTTCAAGCTTTGACACTTGACGCAATTGCTTCATCTCAATCATGCGCTCTTTACGCGTGGTTAGTGCGCGCATAATGGGCGGCTGAATAATCGGAACAAGCGCCATATAGCTATAGGCAGCCACGGCTATTGCACCTAAAAGATGCGGGGCAAGCTGTGCTGTTGTGTAAATAGCTGTGGGGCCATCCGCGCCGCCGATGATGCCGATAGAGGCTGCTTCGCGGCCTGTAAAGCCCAAAAGCTTGGCACCAAAATAGGTGGAGAAAATGCCAAGCTGTGCTGCCGCGCCCAAAAGCAAGCTTTTGGGGTTGGAAATCAGCGGGCCAAAATCGGTCATGGTGCCAATACCGAGGAAAATGAGTGGCGGATAAATGCCTAGCTTTACGCCGAGATACAGCATATCTGCAAGGCCGCCCTCGTTCAGCACAC
>JAGPHI010000216.1 GCA_018055565.1 Oscillospiraceae bacterium
GGTTTACACTGTAACGAATATCCATTATTGTGTCCATTCCTTTCTTTTTAAACGGTTTCGGGGTTTATGTGGTGAAGCTAATCGCGGAAATAATCGTGAAAATCGGTGTTGATCCGCCCGCGCAAACGGGTGATGCCGCCGTAAAGATGGCGCTGCATCAGCTCGTCCAGTGCGGCTTTATCCTTTTTTTCCAGCAAAGCAAACAGTTCTTCGTGCTCTGCCACAATTTGCGGATACATCTGCGCCGCCAAAATGTCCAGCATGCGAAAACGCGTATAATGCACCTGCGCTTGCCGAATCATTTCCCATAAATGCAGCTTGCCGGTTTCTTTAAACCACACCTCGTGCAATTGGCTGTCCAGCGCATAAAATTGCCCGCTTTCAAATGTGCCCTCTATCAGCACGGCCTGCTTGCGGATAATGTAGCGGATTTTTTCCATTAAAATGGGCGAAACCACATCCATAAAATCTTTCAGCACAGCCGTTTCCACTGCTACACGCATATAAATAAGCTGCTCGATTTCCAAACGGCTTAAAAGCGTGACGCGCGTTGCCTTATACGGCTCAATTTCCACAAGGCCTCTGTCGGCAAGGCGGCGCAGCACAGCGCGAATCGGCGTGCGGGATACGCCAAATCGCTCGCTTAGCTCCACTTCGCCCAGCGCCTGCCCTGGCTTTATCACAAGGCTTACAATTTCATCTTCTAAAATGTCATAAATCGATTCACTGTTAAAGCTTTGGGATGATTCCACAGCAGCGCCCCCTTTCGGTTGAGTACATAATACCACATTGTATACAATACATTCAATTGTGTACAAGCACAAAGAAACGCGGCGCAGCCTTGTGCATTTTGTAGCGCATGGCGCAAAAACAGCAAATGCAGCAACGCAAAGCGCAGAAAGATACAGCCCCACAGCGTAAGCGCAAAACGCCAAACGCAAAGCGCGGCACATAAAAATGGATGATTTTGCTAAGTGCAAAAATAAGAAAGCGTTTGACAAGCACACTACTTGGTGATACAATATAGCGGTAGTAAGTGTTACTGACAACTGCTTTGTGCAGTAGAAAGGGTGTGTATCTTCTGGAAAATTTAACAGAAATGCTGAAAGGTGTGCTGGAGGGGTGTGTGCTGCAAATCATTGCCCATAAAGAAACCTATGGATATGAAATTACGCGCCAGCTGAATGCGTTGGGGTTTGCGGATGTGGTGGAGGGAACGGTTTATACTATACTCATACGGCTTGAAAAAAACGCCCTTGTGGATATTGTTAAAAGGCCGTCGGATATGGGCCCGTCGCGCAAGTTTTTTACGCTGAATGATGCCGGGCGCGCACAGCTGCAAATATTTTGGCAAAAATGGGAATTTGTATCCGAAAAGCTCGATTTATTGAAAGGAGAATCATCGCATGAATGATTTTATAAAGAAATGCCTTACCGTCCTACAGCAAGGTATGCATTCGCTGAAAAACTGTAGGAATGATAAGCGCGAATATAAAAAATATTTGCAGCGCATTGAGGCACTGCCGCAGGAGTATCGCTATGTATTTGAAAAAGCCACCGAGTATATGTGGCAGTTTTCCGGCGGGGGCGATGGGTACGACATGGTGCTTTTGCAGGCAGATTTGCTAGATTTGTTTGAAGCTGGGGCAGCGGAACAAAGGCCTGTATTTGATTTGATTGGCGAGGACGTTGCCGCTTTTTGCGATGCGCTTTTAATAAACGCCAAAACCTATACGGAAAATGCGCGCCAAAAGCTGAATAACGATATTGCAAAAAAGCTGCGTGGCAGCACAAAGACATAAGGCCATGCAAGGCGCAGCACGTGTAAGCATTTTGCGCTATATTCTTGCGCGGGTTTATGGTATAATAACTGCATCGGTCTTTGGCCGGCGCTTTTTAATCAAATGGCCGTGGCATTGCCACATGGCCAATAATAATCGCCTTGCGATTATTATACCATACTATCCAGCCGCAACGCGGCAGAGGGGAGCCAGTGATGCCCAAACGTTTTTCCACCTTTAGTATCGCGCACACGGATATTAGCTCTGCCCCTTTCAATAATGCGCAGCGCACTGTGCGTATACGCGTGCCCAACAATCTTTCCGGCTTTGCAGTGCGCTTAAAATTTAGCAATTATTATTCGGCCGAGCCCTGCTGGGTGGGCGCTGCTACGCTGGCGCTGTCGGATAATAAAGGGCAGTTGATTGCGGGCAGCCTGCGCACGGTTACCGTGCATGGGGACAGCAGCTTTGCGCTTGTGCCGCAGCGGGATGTATATTCCGACCCCATTCAAATGGAGGTGCTGCCGGGGCAGGTGTTTGCCGTCAGCCTATATTATCCGTCTGAACAAAAGGTGAATTCCGGCAATTTTATCGGCAATTTTGCCAGCCGTTCTATTAAAGGGGATTACACAGCCGAAGCCGTTTTGCCAACGGCCAGCCTGTGGACAAAGCTTTCGCATTCGCTGATGCCGTGGGATGCCTCCAGCGCCATAACCACACTTTCGGGCGTGGTGGTGGAAACCGAATGCGAGGAAAACAAGCGCGTTATCGCTGCATTTGGCGATTCTATCATGCAGCAAGGCACATGGACAACCCCATTTACCTTTCTTTTATATCAAAAATATCCGGGCGAAGTAAGCTTTTGCAATTTGGGCATTGGCGGCAACCGCTTTTTACATCATTCGCCCGTGTCGGCAAAAGGCATTTACGGCAACGCAGGCGCCACGCGCTATAGCTATGATCTTTTACCCATTGAGGGCCTAACGCATGTTCTGTTTGCGCTTGGCACCAATGATCTTGGCTTGCCCGGAAAGGACGGCACGCCCGAAAGCGAGGTGATTACGCTGCGGCAATATGCCGATGCGGCAACCGCGCTTGCGCAGGAATTGCATCAGCGTGGCGTGAAAATTTATGGCTGCACGCTTTTGCCGCGCGAAATTGCAGGCGTGTATACCGCCGAGCGCGAAACGGTGCGTCTGGCTATCAACAGCTGGATTAAAGCAACCGCGGTGTTTGACGCAGTGCTGGACCTTGCATCTGCTGTGGCCGACACAGACGGCATCGGCATGAAGCGCGAATATGTTATGGTAGATGGCCTGCATCCCAGCGCTGCGGGCGGTAAGGCAATTGCGCAAAGCATTGATTTGTCGCTATTTCGATAAAATGCAGTATTAAAGCCTAACGATAAAGCAGGGGGGACGGCATGAAAAAAGCAAGCCCTACAAAATGGCATAAGCTTGATAATACGGCCAATATTTTTCCGGTGGTGGCCACAAAGCGCATGACAAATGTGTTTCGCTTAACAGCCGTGCTGAAAGAACCGATTGACGCGGCAATTTTGCAAGAGGCGCTGGACAAAACCTTGCCCTTTTTTGCGGCGTTCAGCGT
>JAGPHI010000217.1 GCA_018055565.1 Oscillospiraceae bacterium
TGCCGCTTGTGGGCTGTGCGGGTGTGGTGGCCTATTTGGGCGCACGCAAAAAAAGCACCTTTTCAAAAGTTTTGTACACATGCTTATTTATGGCGTTTGTGCCCGCGCTAAACTCGGCATTTTATATCCTTAATTCCAGCTATTACGCGCGCTGGTACTATATGCCCATTTTGATTATGTGCGCCGCCACCGTGTCGGCCTTTGAGGATGCGGACATCAATTTGATGGCCGGCATCAAAATTGTGGGCATCATCACCGCGGCGTTTGTGGTGTTTGGCCTTGTGCCCACAAAAGACGGCGATGCGTTTACAATCGGCGTGGCAGAGGATAAAGCACGCTTTTGGCTTACATGGCTTACGGCCATTTTCATGCTGTTAATCCTGTATTGCATCGTGCGCTGGTATCGCCATTCTGTGCGTTTTGCGCCGATTTTGCTATCGGCTGTTTTGGGGTTTTCGGTTTTTTATTCCGTTATTCACGTGGCATTGGGCAAATTTCCGCAATGGGAAAACGATTCCCGCTATCGTGCCGAATGTTATGATGCGGCGCGCAAAGCAAGCTTTCCCGATGATGAGGGCTTTTATCGCATCGACGCTTACGAAGCCTACGACAATGTGGGCCTTTGGTTTAACAAGCCCTGCTTGCATTTCTTTAATAGCACGGTTACGCCCAGCATTTTGCAGTTTTATCCCTCGGTTGGCGTGAAACGCGATGTTTCCTCAAAGCCCGAGCCGGATTTGTATGCGCTGCAAAGCCTGTTAAGCTCGAAATATATGGCGGTTACGCAGGATAAAGTAAGCGAGTTTGACAAGCAATATGCACAATACGGCTGGCAGCTTTCGTGGCAAGACGAGGCCTATGCATATTACGAAAACATGCATTTTGTGCCGATGGGCTTTACGTATGATTATGCGTTTGCCGTAAACGATTTAAGTGCCATTACCGAAAAACAGCGCGGCAACTTTTTGCTGCGCGCCATTGGCCTTACCGATGAGCAGCGGCAAAAATACCCCTTTTTCACCGAGGCAGACAGAGGCATGTTAAGCTATGAATCCTACACGCAGGACGCTGGCGCACGGCGCGCTTCGGCGGCGTATCGGTTTGAAGCCACCAGCAGCGGCTTTACCGCAAATATACAAATGCCGCGCGAAAACCTTGTGTTTTTCTCGGTGCCGTATGAGGCGGGCTTCACCGCCACGGTAAACGGCAGGGAAACGCCGGTGGAAAATGTATCGGGCGGGCTTTGCGCGGTGTATGCGCCTGCGGGCGACAATGAAATTGTGTTCACGTATCATACGCCCGGGCTTTCGGTATCTTTTGCTATCACGATGATTAGCATCGCTGTGTTTGCGGCTTATCTTGCCGCAGTATATTTTATCAAACGTAAAAGGAAGAAACAAAATGATTGATTATGCAAAGGCGCTTAGCGCCCAATTTAAACTAGACAAGGCCTGCGTGGACGGCGCAATTCGCTTAATTGACGAGGGCAACACCATTCCGTTTATTGCGCGCTACCGCAAAGAGGTAACGGGCAGTATGGACGATCAGGTTTTGCGCGAGCTGGGCGAACGGCTGGAGTATTTGCGCGGGCTGGATAAGCGCCGCGAGGAGGTAAGCGCCTCCATCACCGAGCAAGGCGCGATGACGCAGGAACTTGCGGCAGCGCTGGAAAAAGCCGCAACACTTGCCGAGGTGGAGGATATTTATCGCCCCTTTAAGCCCAAACGCAAAACGCGCGCGAGTGTGGCGCGTGCAAAGGGCTTAGAGCCGCTGGCGAAACAGCTGATGCTGCAACTGACAGGGGACGACCCCGCGGCGCTTGCCGCAGCGTACATCAGCGAAGAAAACGAAGTGGAAAGCGCCGAAGCGGCACTGGCTGGCGCGCGCGATATCATTGCCGAGGACATTTCCGACACCGCGGCTTTGCGCAGTGCCCTGCGCGATTTTTACAGCGCCAACGCCATCCTGCAAAGCAAAGGCACCAAAAAAGAAGACAGTGTGTATGCGGGATATTATGATTATCAAGAGCCTGTAAAGCGCATCGCGCAGCATAGAGTGCTGGCGGTGAATCGCGGCGAACGCGAAGGCTTTTTAAAGATTAGCATTGAGGTGGACACGCAGCGCACATCGGCGCTGGTGTGCAGCATGTTTGTAAAAAATACCTCGCTTTCGGCAAACGAAGTAAAGCTTGCCGCCGAGGATGCCTATACGCGCCTTGTCCATCCCAGCCTTGAGCGCGAGGTGCGCGCAGAGCTTACCGATGCTGCGTTTGAGGGCGCAATTCATGTGTTTAGCAAAAATTTAGAGCAATTGCTTTTGGCACCGCCCATTAAAGGCAAAGTGGCTATGGCGCTGGATCCGGGCTATCGCATGGGCTGTAAGGTGGCCGTGGTGGATGCAACAGGCAAGGTGCTTGACACGGCTGTCATTTATCCCGTGCCGGAGTTTAAACGCGTGGATGAAGCAAAGCGCAAAACAAAGCAATTAATTGCACAGCACGGTGTGGAAATTATCGCCATCGGCAATGGCACCGCAGGCCGCGAAACTGAGCTGTTTGCCGCCGAGGTATTGCGCGAAATTGATGCGCCTGTCAGCTATATGGTGGTAAGCGAAGCGGGGGCCAGCGTGTATTCGGCCTCAAAGCTTGCCGCCGAGGAATTTCCGGAATATGATGTCAATCTGCGCAGCGCGGTGTCTATCGCGCGCCGCTTGCAGGACCCGCTGGCCGAGCTTGTGAAAATCGACCCAAAGGCCGTGGGTGTTGGCCAGTATCAGCACGATTTGCCCCCCGCAAAGCTGGCAAGCGCGCTTGACGGCGTGGTGGAATATTGCGTAAACACCGTGGGCGTGGATTTAAACACAGCCTCTGCGCCGCTTTTGTCGCGCGTGGCGGGCATCACGGCGGCCACGGCCAAAAGCATTGTGGCAAAGCGGGAAGAAGCGGGCGCGTTCACCGCGCGCAAGCAGCTTTTAAAGGTGCCAAAGCTTGGCCCAAAGGCTTTCGAGCAATGCGCGGGCTTTTTGCGCGTGCCGGGTGCTAAAAACCCGCTAGATGCAACCGCAGTACATCCCGAAAGCTACCCCGCGGCCGAAAAGCTGCTGGAGCTTTGCGGCTTCTCGGTAAAAGAAATTGGCACAGATTCCATCGCAGCATTGCCCGAAAAGGCCAATGCACTGGGGCTTTCGCAGCTGGCTAATCAAATTGGTGTAGGCGTGCCAACGCTGCGCGACATCATGGCAGAGCTTTTGCGTCCCGGGCGCGACATGCGCGACGAGCTGCCAAAGCCGCTTTTGCGCACCGATGTGATGGATATGAACGATTTAAAGCCCGGCATGGAGCTTACGGGCACTGTGCGCAATGTTATTGATTTTGGCGCG
>JAGPHI010000012.1 GCA_018055565.1 Oscillospiraceae bacterium
GGCCAAAACAATATGCAATGTTCATGGATAGGAAAATATGATTCGGCGAGGTCCACTCAAATGCGGCTGCGCTCTCCATGCCAAGCGCATTAAAAACGTTTGCCAAAAGGCCAAATTTATTGTTAAACACATATAAAAGCCACATATAGCCCACGGCTATGGCGGCGATAACATTTGGCAGATATATTACCGAGCGAAAAAACGATTTGCCCTTAATGCCATGCGAAAGAATGATGGCAAACAAAAGCGCCAGCGACAGTGTAACGATGCCGCTGTAAAACCATATTTTAACGATATTGCCCATGGAACGCATAAACATATCATTTTTAAACAGGTCCACAAAATTTTGCAGCCCGTAAAAAGTCCAATCAGAAACCTTGTCGGTGATAGTGGAAACGGAAAAAAAGCTCATCAGCATGGTGCGCACCGACGGATAAAAAATCACCAATGTATACAGTGCAACCATAGGCCCTAAAAATATTGCAATTGTTTTTTTGCTAAGCTTCATGGATACCCTCCCAAACGTTTGTAAGAGCAAAACCAAAGATTTTTACAAAGAAAAATCTTTGGTTTTGCATCATTTCTTTAAGCTACTATGCTTTCATTTCTTTGATAAACTGTTCGGCTGTAATGTTGCCCGAGAAAAGCTTAATGGCGCTGGAACGGATAACAGGCAGACGATCCTTATTTAAAACAATGGATGTTTGCGCGGGGTATCTTGTTTTAATGCCTTCAAACACGGCTTTGGAATCTGCAAGATTGGCAGGCCACTCAGCTTCGGGAGACATGGGGATAGCCATCGCGTTTTTAGACATTTCGGCATCCCATTTGCCCGTGGTTAAATACACAGCAAACTGGAACGCGGCATCCGGTGCTTGGCACTTTTTATCAATGGCAATACCAAAGCTGCCGTAAGCGCCCGCGGAGGTATCGTCTACACCGCCCGCTACTGTGGGATAAGCAAACTGGCCCCAGGGGAAATCTTCGCCGGCCACGTCTTTTACTTCATTGGGCAGCCATGTGCCGTTTAAGTACATAGCAATTTTGCCTTCGATTACCATTTCCTGTTGGCCTGCGGGGAAACGGTTTGTGCCAACGTTTTTCGCAAAATAGCCTTTTTTCACCATGTCTTCAAAAACCTTTGCGGCTTCCAGCACGGCGGGGTCATCCCACATTGCTTTGGTGGTGTCGTTTACAAGGTCTGCCACAAATTTGTCGCCCTTTAAACGCGATAAATAATAGCCAAAGTTTTGCTCGGCATAGGCATCGTCAAAAGTAAGGGGGATGTAGCCTGCGGCTTTAATCTTTTCGCACGCTTGCATAAATTCGTCCCATGTTTTGGGCGCTGCGGTTACGCCGGCTTCCTTAAAGATGTCTTTGTTATAAAAATACAAAAATGCCTGCGGAATGTACGGAACATACATCAGCTTGCCATCGGCGATGCCTTTTGCCATATTGGTAAAGGCGGGCAAAATGCAATCGTTAAACGGCTTGCCGCCTGTTGTGGGATAGCTTTGTGTAAAATACTCATCCAGCACAATGGCGTTATCCTTCCACACAGGGAAGCATCTGTCTACGTTGCCGTCATACATGTCAATTTTTTGGCCGCTTTGCAGCGCAGGAACAACCAAATTGGAATTATCGCGGCCGTTAAAGGTAAACTCAATTTTTACATCGGGATACTCTTTCATAAATTCTTCGGCGGCTTTTACCATTGTTTGCGCCTGTGGCTCTGTGGCATTCCAGCTGGACCAATACGACAATTCGCCACTTAGCTTGGGCTTTTCAGCCGTGGCAGAAGCGGGCGTAGAGGGTGCGGCGGCAGGCGCAGAGGGCGCGGGTGCGCTTTGGCAACCGGTAAATGCGGCGGCGGCCAATACGGCACTAAGGAACACAGAAAGAACTTTTGTCATTTTCATGTTTTAATCTCCTCCTAAATGGTTGATACACGTACAGAGTTTGTTCGCTACTGTTATTATATTTTAACAAATGAAACGTGTCAATGTACTGTTTTACTAAACTTAACAAAAATCTTTATGCATTTTAGCTATTTTGCGGTATAAATTATAAAATAGCGGTTAAAAATGGTAATAACGTTACAATAAGTGGAGTAAAACCCCGTCTAGTTGACTTTATATGCCAGAAAGCTGTATAATACTGGTAAGATATACGCAAAATTTGCGGAAAAGGCGGGGTAATGCATGGCCACAATACGGGACATTGCCAAAGCGGCGGGCGTGTCGCAGGGCACAGCGTCTAACGCGTTAAACGGCAAAGGCAATGTAAGCAGCGCAAAGCTAAAGCTTGTGCATGACGCGGCTGCTGCTATGGGCTATACCATCAATGAAAAGGCGCAGCTGCTGCGCAGGGGCTCATCCCGCACCATTTCGGTGATTCTTCCAAACACGGCGCATCATCAATATCAGGCGTTTTATGTAAGCTTTCAAAGCTATTGCAAGCGCGCCAATTATCAAGTGCGCCTTTACATTACAAACGATTGTGCAGAAACAGAGCTGGAGGCCATGCTGGACACAAAGGCCAGTATGGCGGTGGGCGCTGTGGTTATTTCCAGCATACCAAATGCAGATAAAGCCTATGCCGCCGAGGGGCTGGCGGATGTGGACGTGCTGTTTGTGGAACGGCAGCCCGCGCAAAACAGCAGCTACATCGGGTTCGATTATGTAAAATGCGGGGTAGAGCTTGCCCAAAAAGCGCTGGATAACGGCGGCAAACAAATTTTGCTCATTAGCGGCAGCGAAAATTATTCTAACGAAAACAGCTTTTGCGCCGGCGCGTTTTCGGTGCTAAATGCGGCGCAAAACGCAAAAAAGGTGAATGTGCGGCATCTGCACACCAATCTGTATCGCCGCGGCAAAGACGGGATTGACCTATTTGAAAACGATTGCCCAGACACCATTTTGCTTTCAAGCTATAGCTTTGCTGAAACCATTAAAGACATTCAAAATTGTTTTTATCCCGAAATGAAAGCGAAAATCTACACAGTATCGCCGGTGTTTACCCTGCCGGAAAGCGATTTTGTAAAATACGAGCTGGATTATCACTTGCTAGGAAAGCAGGCGGCCGAAAAGCTGATGGAGCAGCTTGAAAGCAAAACACACACGCAAACCATTGTAGAAAATTTTGGTTATCGGCAGTGGGCACCGCCCGCCATTATAAAAAAACGCGCCAAAATTACGGTTTTAAGCATGGATAGCCCGTCCACAAAGGCATTGCGCCATTTAAGCCATCTGTTCACAGCGTCAAGCGGCGTGGAGGTAAACATTGTATCCTTTAGCTATGACGAGCTGTTTGAAGTGCTTAGTGGCATGGGCGATAGCAGCATATACGATGTAATCCGTTTGCACAGCGGCTGGCTTACCAAAATTGCGGAAAACACGTTGATGCCCCTTGCGGATATTGACCCCAATATCAAATCGGTGTTTGGCGATTTTATGCCCGGCCTTTTGGAGGAATACTCCGAGGTAAACGGCAAAATTTATGCGCTGCCGTCCACACCCAGCGTGCAATTTTTGTTTTATAGGAAAGACCTTTTTGAAAACAATGTATACAAACGCATGTTTTACGAGGAGCACAAGCACGAATTGTGCGTGCCCACAACCTTTGAAGAATATAACCGCATCGCGGCCTTTTTTACGCGAAGCCACAACGCGTTTTCCCCTGTGGAATACGGCTCGGTGCTTGCGCTGGAAAGCACCAGCATGGCGGCGGTGGAGTTTTTAACGCGCTATTTTAGCCTTTCGGATAAGCTAAAAGCGCCAAACGGCAGCTTTTTGCTGGATAGCCCCGAAGCGGTGCAGGCGCTGCGCTTACTGGTAGAGCTTACGCCCTTTACAAACGGCAGCTCCAATTTAACATGGAACGACACGGCCGACCAATTTGCGCAAGGGCGCTCTGCAATGGCCATTTTGTTTAACAATTACACTTCCCGCTTATTGGACAGCGATTCGATTGTAAACGGCAAAATCGGCTATGCGGTGGTGCCCGGCGGCAAGCCGATGTTTAGCGGCGGCGTGTTTGGCATTTCGCAAAAATGTCAGGCACCACAAGAGGCCCTCAGCTATATCCGCTGGGCTTGCAGCGAAACCGCCGCTACAGCCATGACCATGCTGGGCAGCGTGTCGCCCTGCAAAAAAACCTACGAAAATTACGAGGTTATCAACACCTACCCGTGGATGGAAATTACACAAAAATGCTTTGAAAACGCGCATATTGACCGTATTCCCGCGCGCATTGCGCCCGAATATGACGAAAAAACGTTTATGAGCGTTTTGGGCATGGCCGTAAAAAGCGCCTACCGCAACGCCACCGACGCAAAAGAGGCTTTGGCCTTTGCGCAAAACGTATGGATGAAGCATATGCGTGGCGAATAAAGGCCTTGCCAGCGTATGCCAAACACATGCCCGCGCGCGCAGATTTATTATGTAAAAACCCACGTGTTCCATTTTCACACAGCAAAACACTAAGCGCATGCCCTGCCGCACAATGCTGCAAAAAGGGCTTGCGCTTTATCATTTGCCAATCATCCACGGCGCTTGGCCGCCCATGTTATCGCACCGCTTTTCGCGGCATCAATAAAAAACAGCCTTTTGTGACTCAGTTACAGAATCAAAGCGCAAAAAGCAGCTATACTATGTACATAAGCTATCAACAAACAAACACGATAAAGGAGAATGAATATGTCTGTATTACAAATTACCAAAAACAATTTCGACGCCGAGGTGCTGCATGCCGACAAGCCCGTATTAATGGATTTCTGGGCAAGCTGGTGCGGCCCTTGCAAAATGCTTTCGCCGATTATCGATGAAATTGCTGCGCAAAGCAGCGACGTAAAGGTGGGCAAAGTAAACGTGGACGAAGAGCCCGAGCTTGCCAAGCAATTTGGCGTGATGAGCATTCCTACGCTGATTTTGATGAAAAACGGCGAGGTGGCAGGGCAATCGGTTGGCTTAAAGCCAAAAGAAGCCATATTGGCCATGCTGCAATAGTAAGCGCGGCAAGCAGTGAAAGCGGCAAAACGCTTTCACTGCTTGTTCTGGCATAAAGCGCCGAAAACTCATTTTAATTACGAGGAGGCACACAATGCAAAAGGTGGTTATTATTGGCGGGGTAGCGGGCGGAGCCAGCTGTGCAGCAAGGCTGCGCCGATTAGACGAAAAGGCAGATATCGTTTTGCTAGAAAGAGGCGAATATATCTCCTATGCCAACTGCGGCTTACCCTATTACGTAGGCGGTGTGATACAATCGCGCGATGCGCTATTGCTGCAAACCCCACAAGCCATGAAACAAAAATTTAACATAGATGTACGCGTAAAAAATGCTGTAATTGCCATTAATCGCGATACAAAAACCGTTACGGTGCAGCGCGTAGATAGCGGCGAAACGTATGAGGAAAGCTATGACAAGCTGGTGATTTCCACTGGCTCGTCGCCTGTGCGCCCGCCCATTACGGGCATCGATGCCGAGCGCATTGAAACCTTGTGGACAGTGCCGGATACGGACCGTATCCGCGAAAAGGTGCACACGCAACACATCAAAACGGCAGCCGTGATTGGCGGGGGCTTTATCGGCCTTGAAATGGCCGAAAATTTGCATCAGGCAGGCGTTGCGGTGTCGCTGATTGAAGCGGCCGAGCAGGTAATGGCGCCTTTGGATTACGAAATGGCACAGCTGCTGCATGAAAACCTTGCGCAAAACAACGTTGCGCTGTATTTAAACGATGCAGTAAGCGCTTTTGTGCAAGAGCCGAACGGCATTTGCATTACGCTGCAAAGCGGCAAAAGCGTTTCAGCCGAGCTTGTGATACTGGCCATCGGTGTTCGCCCTAATAGCGAGCTTGCAAAAGCTTCAGGTCTTACGCTCACTGCGCGCGGCGGCATTGCGGTGGACGAATATTTAAAAACGTCGGACCCCGACATTTATGCGGTGGGCGATGTGATTGGCGTAGAAGATTTTGTGCTAAAAGAAAGCACCATGATTCCGCTAGCGGGGCCTGCCAATAAGCAAGGGCGCATTGCCGCCAACAATATTGCCGGTGCGGCGCAGCGCTACGAGGGCACACAGGGCACCTCGGTGGCAAAAGTGTTTGACCTTACGGCTGCGGCCACAGGCGCCAACGAAAAAGCCTTGCAAAAGCGCGGGCTTGTAAAAGGCAAGGACTATGAAAGCCTGATTATCACGCAAAATTCGCACGCGGGGTATTATCCCGGCGCAGTGCCGCTAACGCTGAAGCTGCTGTTTTCTTTGCAGAATCAGCACATTCTGGGCGCACAAATTGTGGGGCGCGACGGCGTGGATAAACGCATCGATACGCTGGCGGTGGCGCAGCGCTTAGGCGCAAGCGTGCTGGATTTACAAAAGCTGGAGCTTGCCTATGCGCCGCCGTATTCTTCGGCAAAAGACCCCGTTAATATGGCCGGCTTTGTGGCGGGCAATATGCTGGAAGGGCTTGTGCGCTTTGCTGCGTGGGACGCAGTAGAAACGACACCCGATGCCGTGCTGTTAGATGTGCGCGAGGGTGCAGAGCTGATGGCCTTTGCCTTGCCAAGTGCTACGCATATCCCGCTGGGGCAGCTGCGCGAGCGCCTGTGCGAAATTGATGCAGAAAAGCTTGTTATCGTGTTTTGCGCCATTGGTGTGCGCGCGTATAATGCGGCGCGCATCTTGATGCTGCACGGCTTTAAAAATGTGATGCTATATCCGGGCGGCATGCGGTTTTACCAGTCCACACATGCCGAAAAAGCAGCAGCCCCTATCACAAAAAACGCAAGCTATACAGACAGCGGCAATGAAGAAACGCAAAACGTGCCCACCGCATCTATGCGCATTGATTGCAGCGGCATGCAGTGCCCAGGGCCTATCATGAAGGTGTTTGAAACCATGAAAGCCATGCAAGACGGCGAAGTGATGCAGGTGAGCGCGTCGGACCCTGGCTTTATGCGGGATATCGGCGCATGGTGCAAGCGCACGGGAAACACCTTGCTTTCAAGCGAGCAGTGCGGCAAGGACTATGTGGCCTGCGTAAAAAAGGGAACACAGGGGCAGCCATCCGTGATGGAAAGCCCGCAGGGTAAAACCATTATTGTTTTTTCCGGCGATTTAGACAAGGTTTTGGCAAGCTTTATTATTGCCAACGGCGCTGCGGCAATGGGCCGCCCTGTTACCATGTTTTTTACATTTTGGGGGCTAACGGCGCTGCGCAAGGCACAAAAGCAGCCCGTGAAAAAAACAGCGATGGAAGCCATGTTTGGCACGATGCTGCCGCGCGGCAGCAAAAAGCTGAAGCTATCTAAAATGCATATGGCTGGCATGGGCACCGCCATGATGAAAAAGATTATGAACGATAAAAACGTAGATACGCTGGAAGCGCTGATTACCAAAGCGATGCAAGCGGGTGTGAAAATTGTTGCCTGCACAATGAGCATGGACGTTATGGGCATCAAGCAAGAGGAACTGATTGACGGCGTAGAGCTGGGCGGTGTGGGCGCATATTTGGGCGATGCCGAGGAATCCAACGTAAATTTGTTTATCTAATTGCGCATTTTGCAAAATGCTGTGCAGCAAGCTTTTAAAGCAGTAGCGCAATCGGCACTGCGCGTTTTAGCACGCCAATCTGCAAAGCGCAGTATTGCAAAAAAAGGTAATAAAAACCCCGCAGCTATGTGCAAAAGCACACGGCTGCGGGTTTTTTTATCTGTGTAGCGTTAAGCCAACCAGCAAGCACCCATCTATATACGGGATTTTTTGCTGCTGCAAATAGGCAATCAGGTTTTCATCCGATGCGCCGGGCTGAATTACAATGCATTTAAAGGGCTTTTTGCATTCCTGCAAAAGCGGCAGCCCCTTTGCGGGATGAATGCAAAGGTCGATAATATCAATATCGCCTTCAATATCATTTAAAGAGGCAAGCTCCTTGCCCACGGCATATACCGTATATCCCTTTTCCAGCATAGCGTGCTTGATTTTATAGGCATATTTTTCTTCCTGCAAGGTATCGCCCAAAACGGCAAAACTGTGCTGGCGCATCACTTCTTGTAAATCCATTTCATCCTCCTACAATAAGCCTTGCAGCTTTTTTTTATCAATCACGCAAATTTCGCCCCTTGATAACGTAACAATGCCCTCTGCGGCAAAATATTTCAGCATGCGTGATACAACTTCTCTCGCGCTGCCCATATAGCGCGCCATTTGCTCGTGCGTCATTTGAATGGTATCCGTTTGGCTTTTGTGAATTTCATCCCATAAAAAAATGGCCAGCCGCTTATCAATGCCCATAAATAAAATTTGCTGCATCGCCCACATCACATCCGAAAAGCGCTCTGTGGCAAGCTGGTAGCCAAAGCATTCGATATAAATGTTTTCCGTGGCCATTTGCCGAAACACCGCTGCGTTAATCAGCAAAACGTCGGTGTCTTCCTCTGCGTCGATAAAAACATCAAAGGTGATGGCTTGCAGCACGCAAGATGCCGATAGGATGCACACATCGCCTGCAAATAAACGGTACAGAGTTACATCGCGCCCATCCTCCGATAAAAGATAGGTGCGCAGCTGCCCCTTTTTGATAAAAAGCACACCCACGCAATTGGCAGTGCCGCTGTGCACATTATGGCCTTTGGGATAGTGCATTTCCACGGTGCTTTCGCACAAAAGCGCTTTTTCTGCCGCGCTTAAATGCGCCCAAAAAGAAAAATGCCGGCTAAATAAATCTGCATAAGCCTCTTGTGGCATCTGCCATCCCCCCTTTATGCTGTATGATAGAAAAATACCATGTTTTGCCGCAGATGTCAATGCAAGAAAAGCGCAGCGCGCGCTTATAAAGCATGCTTTTTGCGTTTTAGGCGCAGCTCTCCTATCGTTTGCAGGGCAAAAGGCAAAAGGCAAAACGCGGCATACGCCGCGTAAAACACAAACGAAAAGGGCGTAATGCGGTTTAGTAGTATTTGCGGATTATATAATATGCGTGTTTGGTCAAGCATATGGCCCGCCAACACGGCCGAACTGCAAATAAACATGGCAATCACCACGCTGCGGTCGCGCTTGTCAAACCGATAAATCGAAAAAGCGGTGCGCCCTTTCAGCGTATAGCCGCGGCATTTCATCGAGGCAGAAATTTCTGTAAAGCTTTCAATCAGCCACGTTAGCACGATAGAGCCCATGCGCAGTGCATTGCGCACCGCGCGCAATGCGCCGCCCTGCGTTTTGCCCATGCCAATGCAGCTGCGCGATGCGTTTACTTTTTGGGCAAAGCGTTTTACGCGCGGCGCCGTGCGCAAAAAAATGGACACAAAAAGCGAAAGCCTCGGCGCAATGCGCCCCAGCAGGTAAATAATTTTATCCGCAGTAAACACAGCATGCAAGCACGAAAGCCACATCAGCGCCGATACAATTTGCACGCCTTTTACAAAGCCAACGGCAAGCGCCTCAAGTGTAATTTGGTTGCCAATAAAATTCACTGCAAGATTTGTGATGCCAAAATGATTGTAAAACGAATAAAACCATACATACGCCGCCAAAAAAGGCAAAAGCGCAAGGTTAAAAAAAAGCGCGCGCCAGCCGTTTAATTTGACAGAATAGGCAAATGCGCACACATAGCCAATCAACAGAAAAACAGGCTGGTTAAAGCAAAATGCACAGGTAAACACCGCTGCAAAAAACAGTAAATTGATGGCAGGATGATACGAATCAAATTTCACGTGTCGCTATTCTCCCATCCCGTATTTCATTTTTATGCGATCCAGCTTTTCAAACATTGGCGCCGAAACAAGAAAAAGCGTAAGCACTGTGGCCAGCGATTGCACCGCGTTGACAGGCAAGCCCGATAAAAAAATCAGCGCCGCGCTTTGCGCGTTAATAGCCGTAGGCAGCGACACCAGCGCGCTGATGTCTAAAACAGGGCCGATAACCAGCAAGGTGCAAAGGCCGCCAAAGATGCACAAAGGCAGTTTTTTGCGGGAAATCAGCTTTTTTTGAAACAATAAGCCCGCAAGAAACCCCGCAATGCCAAACGCAAACATCTGCCACGGTGTCCACGGCCCTTGCCCAAAAATAAAATTAGACACAAACGCCGACAGCGCGCCCGCCAAAAAGCCGGATTGGGGGCCGAGCGCCACACCGATAATGATGATAATGGCCGCCATCGGCTTAAAATGCGGCAAAAAGATAAACGCGGCGCGCGAGGCCACCGCAATGGCGCACAGCACCGACAGCAATACAAGCTCGCGCGCTTCGGGGCGGCGCTTTTCGTAAAATACAAAAACGGGCAGCATGGTATACAGTATCACAAGCAGGCTCACAAAATAATATTGCTTGCCGCCAAAGCGCGCGCCAAGCAATATGGTGGCCGGAATCAAAATCAAAAGCAGCGCCGTGCGGCACATTTTAAAAACATTGCGCTTTTTACAAGACGCAGGCTTTATTGCATATTCTTGTTCCACAGCGCGGCCACCTCCTCGTTTGTTACTGCGTTTTGAAAGACATGGCGGCTCATGCGGTTTGCCGCCGTTGTGTAAAAGCTGTTTTGCGCAAAAAAGCGTTTTGCCGTGTTTACTGTTACGATGCCGCCGTCAAAAAACATCGCCACGCTATCGGCATGCGCTGCGCAAAACTCCACATCGTGCGAAACCATTAAAATGCTTACGCCCTTTGCGGTTAAACGCTTTAGGATTTCTGCAAGCTTATTTTTAAAATAATTGTCAAGGCCCTTTGTGGGCTCGTCTAAAAGCAGCAGCCTCGGCTCGCAAAGCAAAACCTTTGCAAGCGCCGCGCGCTGCTGTTCGCCGCCCGATAAATCATAGGGATGCGCCGCTAAAAGCGATTCCAGCGCACAATCGCGCACGGCTTCGCTGAGTAGCCGTTCTTTTTCAGCAGGGGAATATTTTGCGCCGTCCAGCATTTCGGCAAGGTCTTCCGCAACCGTCTTTTTTACAAAAAGGCTTTGCGGGTCCTGCGGCAGCATAGCAAGGCAGCCGCTAAAAAGCGCGTTTTGCGGATAGCTTTCCAGCTTTTTGCCAAACAGCATCACCTTTCCCATATACGGGCGGCACACGCCG
>JAGPHI010000218.1 GCA_018055565.1 Oscillospiraceae bacterium
CTGTTGGGCGGGCCGCCGCTTCAATGCCCAGTTCATCACCGCCTTCTATGCGATATAAACATGCATACTCATCGGCATCGGTTTTGGTAAGCAGCGCAATTTTAGAAACGCTTGCAATCGAAGCCAGCGCTTCACCGCGAAAGCCCAGCGTGCGGATGCTTTCTAAATCGGCCTCGGTTTTCACTTTGCTGGTTGCATGGCGCAAAAACGCAGTGGGCACACATTCTGCGTCAATTCCGCTGCCATTATCCTGCACCTCTAAAAGCGAAATGCCACCGTGCTCAATGGTTAGCGTGATGGCGGTTGCCTTTGCATCCACGGCGTTTTCGCACAGCTCCTTTGCCACAGAGGCCGGGCGCTCTACCACCTCGCCTGCGGCAATCAGCTCTGCCGTGTGCTTGTCCAGTACATAAATTTGAGCCATGATGCGCATTCCTTTCTTGCGATACTTGTTCATTGATTTGCCAAAACAGGCGTTTGATTCTGCGTGAAAGCGCATGTGCGCTATGCGAAAAAGCAATGCATAAACGCACAGGGCGTTTTACTGCATTTGCAATGTTTTTAGCTCGTACAAAAAGTTTAAGGCTTCAATGGGAGTTAATGTTTCCACGTCCACGGATTGTAATTTATCCACCAGTGCACCCGGCACAGGCGTTTGTGTAAATTTTTCAAAATTATCAAAATCCAGCTGTGTAACACGGTCTGCATTGGGGGCATTGGCCTCTAGCACCTTCAGCACTTGCCGCGCGCGCTGCGTCACGCAATCGGGCAGGCCGGCAAGCTTTGCCACCTCAATGCCATAGCTGTCATCCGCAGGCCCGCGCACAATACGGCGCAAAAAGGTGATGTCCTCGCCGCGCTTTTTTACGGCGATATTGTAATTTTTGACGCCGTCTAATGCATTTTCCAGCTCTGTTAATTCGTGATAATGCGTGGCAAACAGCGTTTTACAGCCAAGCCCGCTGCTTGTATCTGCAATGTGCTCCACAACGGCACGCGCGATGCTCATGCCGTCAAACGTAGAGGTGCCGCGCCCGATTTCATCCAGAATAACAAGGCTTTTCGATGTAGCATTTTTTAAAATATCCGAAACTTCCGTCATTTCCACCATAAAAGTGGATTGCCCTGCCGCAAGGTCATCCGAGGCACCCACGCGCGTAAAGATGGCATCCACCACACCGAGCGTGCAGCTTTTAGCAGGCACAAAGCTGCCAATTTGCGCCATCAGCGCAATCAATGCCGTTTGCCGCATATATGTAGATTTACCCGCCATGTTGGGGCCCGTAATAATCAGCATGCGGTTGTCGCCACAGTCCAGCATCGTATCGTTTGGCACAAAGAGATTGCCTTTGAGCATTTGCTCGATTACCGCATGCCGCCCGTCGATAATCGTAAAAGCGTCTTCGCTGTTTACCTGCGGGCGCGTGTAATTGTTTTTAACGGCAACCTCTGCCAGCGCCACCAGCACGTCAAAACGTGCCACCGCACAGGCCGTGCCTTGAATACGGCGCAGCTGCTGCGTTAATTCTTGCAAAAGCGCATCATAAAGCTGTTTTTCCAGCACGGCAATTTTATCGCCTGCTGCAAGGATTTTGTTTTCCAGCTCTTTTAATTCCTCGGTAATATACCGTTCGGCGTTGGCCAGCGTTTGCTTGCGGATAAAGCTGGGCGGCACTTGCTCGGAAAACGAACGGCTGACCTCGATATAATAGCCAAATACGCGATTATAGCCAATTTTTAACGTGCGGATGCCCGTTTCCTCTTTGAGCTTTGCTTCAATAGCGGTAAGCACGCCTTTTCCGCCATGCATAATTTCACAAAGCTCGTCCAGCGGCGCATGAAACCCTTTTTTGATAACACCGCCATCTTTAAAGCTGATGGGCGCGTTTTCGTCGATAGTGGCATCAATGCGTGCGCGAATATCGGAAAGCGCGTCAATTTGCGCGTTGATGTCCGTAAGCTCTTCGCCGCAAAAGGTGCTTAAATATTGCTTCAGTATCGGCAGCTGTGCGCACGTAGCCGAAAGCGCCAAAAGCTCTTTTGGCGATACCGAGCCGTAAACCGTGCGCGTTAAAAGACGTTCCATATCAAATATTTTAGACAATGCTGCAATGATTTCCACGCGCGTGACCGTGTTGGAATACAGCTCCTCCACGCCATCAAGGCGGCGGTTAATCGCAGCTTCGCTGACAAGCGGCTGCTCTATCCATGTGCGCATTAAACGTTTGCCCATTGCCGTTTGTGTTTTATCCAGCACCCAAAGCAGCGTGCCCTTTTTTTCTCGCGCACGCATTGTCTGCGTTAATTCTAAATTTGCGCGTGTTACCGCCGAAAGCTGCATGTATTGCGTTTGCGAAAAATTGTAAATGGTTTTAAGGCGTTCCACGCCTTTTTTTTGCGTTTGCCCCAAATAATGCAGCAACGCCGCAAAGGCAAAAAACTCGGCAGAGCCGGATACTAAGCCTGTTTCCCGCACGGCATCTGTGCCGAAATGCATGTCGATTGCATTTTGACATGCAGCGCGATCATAGCATGCGTCTTCCAAAAGCTCCACCGAGCACGCCAGCTGCTGCTTCATGTAGGCGGTAACTTCCTTTAGGTCTAAAAGCTTTGTATTAAACAGCACCTCACGCGGAGAAAAACGACAAAACTGCGCGATGATGGCAGAAGAAAGCGCCTCGCTTTCAAGGCAGGCCGTATGTGCGGTGCCTGTGGAAATATCGGCAAAGCACACGCCTGCTTTTGTGCCATCCACAAAAATGCTGGCAATATAATTGTTTTTATCGTCCTCCAGCATGCTGCTTTCAATCACGGTGCCCGGCGTAACCACGCGCACAATATCGCGTTTCACAATGCCTTTTGCGGCACTGGGATCCTCCATTTGCTCGCAAATGGCCACCTTGTAGCCCTTTGCAATCAAACGCGCAATATACGCCTCGCAGGAATGATAAGGCACGCCACACATTGGCGCGCGCTCCTCTTGCCCGCAATCGCGCCCTGTGAGCGTAAGCTCTAGCTCTTTTGATGCAAGCTTTGCATCATCGAAAAACATTTCATAAAAATCGCCCAAACGAAAAAATAAAATTTCGTCCGGATGTTGTTTTTTGATTTCAAAATATTGCTTCATCATTGGGGAAAGCTCTGCCATGCACTACACCGCCTAAGCATTCGTTATAAAAGGTATCCCCCGCCTTTGCAGGCAGGGGCCGTTTGGATTCGTTTTGTGAAAAAATGCGCTTAGTGGCAGCCCGAGCAGCCCGAGCAGCTGCCAGAGCAGCCTTCGTGTGGCTCTTCCACCGTCATGGGGTCGCCACCGTTTACCGCAGTGGACAAAATGGCGCTGATATGATT
>JAGPHI010000219.1 GCA_018055565.1 Oscillospiraceae bacterium
AGAACGCTATTTTTCGCAGGATTTGGACGTGGCGCCCATTTTTGGCGAAAAAGGCATTACCTACAGCCAGTTTTGCGAGCAGCAGGGTGTGCCGAATGCCGTGTTAATCAAAGCGGTTTACACCTGTGCATATACCGATAAATCGTTGATGGCGGGCGGGCAATTCCCCGCGGGCACGCAAAACCAATATTTTATTGCCGCGCCAAGCGCAGAGGGCAAAATGCAGGTGCTGGCCATTTCGCGGCTTTGATACAAACAAAACAGCAGCGCCCCTATGCTTTTCATAGGGGCGCTGCTTATTTTTTATGGCGCGTTGCCATCCGTTGGTATCGCCAAAATTTCGCATAAAGCCTTTATCAAAATTTGTATAAAGCCTTTATCAAAAACTGTAGGTCTATTTTAAAACAATCCGCTGATTTTGCCGTTTGCGTCCACGTCGATGCTTTCGGCGGCGGGCTTTTTGGGCAGGCCCGGCATCGTCATGATATCGCCCATCACGGCTACCACAAAGCCCGCGCCGGCTGAAAGACGCAGCGAGCGCACCGTCATGGAAAAGCCATCGGGCGCGGCCAAAAGCGCGGCATTATCTGAAAAGCTGTACTGCGTTTTTGCAATGCAAACGGGCAGACGGTCAAAGCCGTTCTCGGCAAGCTCGGCCAATTGCCTTTGCGCCGCAGGCGAAAAGATAACCTCTTGCGCGTGATAAATCTTGGTGCACACAGCGGTGATTTTTTCTTGTACGGTGTCGGTTTCGGCAAAGGGATGTGTGAGCGTGCGGCTTTCCATTACTGACAGCACGGCCTTTGCCATTGCTTCGCCCCCTGCGCCGCCCTTTGCAAAAATTTCGCTTAATGCGCAAGGCACGCCCAGCTTTTCGCAAAAATCGGCAAGATAGGCATGTTCCTCGGCGCTATCGGTTGGGAAAGCATTAATGGCCACGCAAACGGGCATATTATATTGTGTTTGCAGGTTTTCAATATGGCGTTGCAAGTTGGCACAGCCTGCCGCCAGCGTTTGCAAATCGGGCGTGCCAAGCGCTGCTTTTGCCGCGCCGCCGTGATGCTTTAAAGCGCGCACGGTTGCCACCAGCACTACAACAGACGGCGTAATGCCCGCCATTTGGCATTTGATGTCTAAAAACTTTTGTGCGCCGAGGTCTGCACCAAAGCCCGCTTCTGTTACCACATAATCGCCCAGCTTCATGGCAAGGCGCGTGGCAATAACGCTATTGCAGCCATGCGCAATATTGGCAAACGGCCCGCCGTGTATCAGCGCGGGCGTGTGCTCCAGCGTTTGCACCAAATTGGGGTCGAATGCGTCTTTTAAAAGCGCGGCCATCGCCCCTGCGGCGCCGATATCGCCCGCGGTAACAGGCTTTCCCGCAAAGGTATAGCCCACCACAATGCGCGCAAGGCGCGCTTTTAAATCGGCAAGGTCGCTAGCAAGGCAAAAAATGGCCATAACCTCGCTTGCCACCGTAATATCAAAGCCGTCCTCGCGCGGGGAGCCGTTGGGCTTGCCGCCAAGCCCGTCGGTGATAAAACGCAGCTGACGGTCGTTCATGTCTACACAGCGCCGCCATGTGATGCGCCGCGCGTCTAGCCCCAGCGCATTGCCCTGAAAAATATGATTGTCAATCATTGCGGCCAAAAGGTTGTTGGCAGCGCCAATCGCATGCAAATCGCCTGTAAAATGCAGGTTAATGTCTTCCATAGGCACTACCTGTGCATAGCCGCCGCCCGCAGCGCCGCCTTTCACGCCGAAAACAGGGCCGAGGCTTGGCTCGCGCAGGGCCAGCACAGCGTTTTTGCCAAGTGCGTGTAGCGCGTCGGCAAGGCCCACGCTGGTGGTGGTTTTGCCCTCGCCCGCGGGCGTGGGGCTGATGGCTGTTACTAATATAACGCGTGCATCGGGTTTATCTGCCATTGCATTGACAAGGCGATGATCCAGCTTTGCCTTGTATTTGCCATAGGGGATGATGGCGTTTTCATCAAGGCCGAGGCCGCGTGCCAGCTCGGTTATGGGCAACATTTGTGCCTCTTGCGCAATTTCAATATCGCTTTTCATTTTAACACACATTCCTTTCTTAGGGATTCGCGCCGGCTTCGTAAAGCCCATCGGTGTGCTTTCGCACAAAAGGCGCAAAACCCGTGACAAAAAACTGTTTTTTACGCAATTACGCTTTTTTGTAAATTTAAAAGCGTTTCTACATAAAATAGTAACAAATCTATGATACAATTACAAGTAGAGAATGGCAGGCAATTTGCCACACGGTGCAAGAAGCTTTGTTTGACTTGCAATGTTTGCAATGTTACAATAGAACCGTTATGCAAATCGAATGGATTCCCTTGAAAGGAATGATGATAAATGGAACCCAAAATTATCGCCGACTCCAGCTGCGATTTAACGCCAGCGATGCGCAATGTGCTGCGTATTGAGATTGCCAGTTTGAAAATCACTTCCGGCGGTGTTGAATTTATTGACGATGAAACCATTGACATTAAGGCTTTAATCGCCAGTATGAAAGCCAATTCCACGCCGATTTCTACGGCTTGCCCGTCGCCGGATGATTATGTGCAGCTGATGAACAAGGCGGACGAATGCTTTGTCATCACGCTTTCGAGTAAGCTTTCGGGCAGCTATAATTCTGCCTGTGTTGCGCGGGATATGGTGCTGGAGGCGCATCCTGACAAAAAGATTTTTGTGGTGGATTCCGAAAGCGCTGCCGCAGGCGAATTGCGTTTGGCGCTTTTATTGCGCGAATGGATAGGCGCTGGGCTGCCGTTTGAAGAAATATGCGAAAAAATTACCGCGTTTTCGGCCAAGATGTGCACCTTGTTTGTGCTGGACACGCTGGATAATCTAATCAAAAACGGCCGCATTTCAAAAATGGCCGGCATGATTGGTACAATGCTAAATTTGCGCCCGCTGATGGGCGAGGATGGGCACGGCGAAATTTTGGCGCTGGAAAAAATTCGCGGCACACAAAATGCGCTGCGCCGCTTGGTGGAGATGGTGGCGGAAAAAACGGCCGCTGCCGCCGCAGGCAGCATCACGCTGGTGTTAAGCTATTGCAATTGCCCAGAACGCGCGAACGACCTTAAAAAAGAGTTTATCGCAAAATGCGCTGCGTTAAAAGAAGTGATTATTGTGCCCACAAGCGGCCTTTCCACTGCGTATGCCAGCGATGGCGGCGTGATAGTGGCGTTTTAAGCAAGGGTTTTAAGCCGCCGCGAGTTTCGCGGCGGCTTTTTTTGAAATGCTTTATAGGCGCTGCGCAAGCATGGCAGGTATGCATCGCTAAAAGCCTATGTAA
>JAGPHI010000220.1 GCA_018055565.1 Oscillospiraceae bacterium
CCAGCGCCTCCAGCACCCATACAAAAAACGAAAGCATCATCGAGGAATAAAAGGTCACGCCGGTAAATTCGCGCCCTAAGCACACAAGCCCAATTACAATTAAAACAGCGTTTACGATAAACATAAACACGCCGATGTTAATTTGCGGCCAAAGCCCAGTTGCCAAAATGGATAAGCCCGAGGTGCCGCCGATGGCAAAATGGTTGGGGCCTTTAAAAAAATGAATGCCCAGCGCCGTAAGCAAAAGGCCACCGTTTAACCACAGCGCGTAGTGCAGATTTTTCACCGTGAAAATGCTTTTGATTTTCTTCATTGTAAAATACATTCCTTTCTTGGGCATTTGTGCAAAGCAGTATGCCACTGCTTTATTCGGCGTAGCCGAAGGCGCGTTGCTTAAACGCGCAAGGCACAAAACCCGGCGTGAAAAATGCTTTTTTCACGCGAACTCCTTTTGTATTTGTCCGTTTTGTGATATACTATATTTGCTGCATGCAAAAATACCGCGTGCCGCTAAAAATGCAAGCTTTTTTGCGATATGCAAAAGCGCCTTGTCTATTTTAGCACAAGTTTGTCAGAAATAAAAGATTGGAAGCTGTAAATGTATTTTAAAGATCTGGGATTAATTCCCGAAATATTAAAAGCCGCCGAAGAGGCAGGCTATGAAACCCCGTCACCCATACAAGAAAAGGCGATTATGCCTATATTAAACGGGCAAGATTTGCTTGGCTGTGCACAAACAGGCACAGGAAAAACCGCCGCATTCGCCATGCCGATATTGCAAAGGCTGCACAAAGCGGGGCAAACAAAGCCGCATGCAATTCGTGCACTGATTTTAACCCCCACGCGTGAGCTGGCACTGCAAATATCCGAAAGCTTTGATGCGTATGGCAAGCATCTTGCATTACGCTCTTGCGTAATTTTTGGCGGTGTCAACCAAAATCCGCAGGTGGCGCAGCTTAAGCGCGGCGTAGACATTTTAGTCGCCACGCCCGGCCGCTTGAACGACCTTGTTAATCAAGGCTTTATCAAGCTGTCAAATGTAGAAATTTTTGTTTTGGACGAGGCCGATCGCATGCTGGATATGGGCTTTGTGCACGATGTAAAGCGCGTGCTTACCTATTTGCCTGCAAAAAAGCAAACGCTTTTATTCTCGGCCACAATGCCCAAAGAAATTGAAGATTTAGTCAATACGCTTTTGCACAATCCCGCAAAGGTGTATGTTACGCCGCCCTCCTCTACCGTGGATGCCATCGAGCAAAGCATTTATTTTGTAGACAAGGGTAATAAGCGCTTTTTGCTGGCCAGCCTGTTAAAGGATAAAGCGGTATCCAGTGCGCTGGTGTTTACGCGCACAAAGCACGGGGCCGACCGTGTGGTGCGAGAGCTTGGCAAGGATGGCGTTGAGGCGATGGCCATCCACGGCAATAAAAGCCAAAACGCGCGGCAAGCGGCGCTGGGCAAATTTAAAAATGGCGAAATCCGCGTGCTGGTGGCTACGGATATTGCGGCACGCGGCATTGATATTAGCGAGCTTTCGCATGTAATCAATTACGATTTACCCAATATTCCCGAAACCTATGTGCACCGCATCGGCCGCACAGGCCGCGCAGGCCAAACAGGCATTTCCATTAGCTTTTGCAATTTTGACGAGCTGGAATATCTTGCCGACATTGAAAAGCTTGCGGGCAAAAAAATCCCCGTGATAGAGGGCCATGCGTGGCCGATGGTGATTTTACAAAAATCTGAAAAAAACACGCAGCAGCGCCCGCCGCGTGAAGAACGCATGCAAAATGGCCGTGGGGGGCAGCGCGCGCAAAACGGCAAACAAGGCAATGCAAAGCCTCAGCAAAATGGCAAAGCGGCAAACACCGCAAAGCAGCCGCAGCAAAGCAGCAAACAGGGCAATGCGCCAAAGCAGCCGCAACAGAACGGCAAAGCGGCAAACGCCGCAAAACAGCCGCAACAAAGCGCAAGGCCGGCCAGTGCGGCCGAGGCATCGCGCAGCGCGCAAAGGCAAGCCCCTGCCGCCCAAAGCGCAGGGCAGCAAGCCTCGCGTGCATTTCGCGCACCAGAGGCGCCAAAAAAGAAAGTCGAGGGAGATTCAATGGGCAAGCATCGCTACGGAAAACCCAATGACGCACGCTTTGACACAAAGCGCGAGCCGCAGCCGCAAAATAAGCCGGAGCCTGTGCAAACACAGGATGCCGCAGGCGGCGATATCGGCCTGCGCGTCATTACCAAAAAAGCACCTGCGCAAAAATTTGCAAGCTTTGAAGATTTTATGAAATCGCAGGAGTAAGCACAGATAGAGAATAGTAGGGAACGGTCTTGACCGTTCCGCAAATACCCAATAGGCAACAGTAGGGAACGGTCTTGGCCGTTCCGTAAATACCCAATAGGCAACAGTAGGGAACGGTCTTGACCGTTCCATGAATACCGAACAGGCAACAGTAGGGAACGGTCTTGGCCGTTCCGCAAATAGCAAATACCGAATAGAGGTCAGAGGTAGACGAGAGATGCGCCGCATCTCCGTTCTAACCGCTGACCTCTTATTTCTTGTATCTACCCTCTAAATGGCATTTCCACGAAAAATGCTATCGAAAATTGTAAAATGCGCGCATTGTGTGCCTTGTGCACCTGTGCTATAATACAGGAAAGAAGAATTTGAAAGGGCTTACAAAATGTCGGCTTCAATTTACGACGTGGCAAAAAAAAGTGGCGTTTCCATTGCCACGGTGTCTCGTGTGCTCAACAATCCGGCCTCGGTGCGCGAAATCAAGCGCAATCGCGTTTTAGAGGTAATGCAAGAGCTTAATTACGCGCCAAGCCCTGCTGCGCAAAGCCTTGCGCTGAGCACCACGGGCCTTATCGGCCTGTCGATGCCCGCCGCGCCCTATTCAATGTTTGATTCCGCTTATCTTTTAGAGTTTTATCACGGCGTGGATATCATCATATCCCGTTCGGGTTACGATGTGGTGGTTATCAACGAAAACCTTGCGCAAAGCACAAAAACAGATTTACGCTGTTACGATTATATCCGTAAAAAAAAGCTGGACGGCATCATTTTTCCCTCTGTTATACCTGAGGAGCATGAGCTAGAAACCCTGCTTTCCAGCGATTTTCCGCTGGTGTATACAGGTAAAGCGCTTTCGGTGTCGGGGCATCATGTATATGCCTCGCTGCAAGAATATGTCAAAAATGTGGGTCTGCATTTTTATGCGCACGGGCATCGCCGCATTGGCTTTCTCGGATGCAGTAATTATCAAAATGCGATAAGCGCCTTGTGCAACACATATCCACATGC
>JAGPHI010000221.1 GCA_018055565.1 Oscillospiraceae bacterium
CATTGGCTTTGATATTGACCCCGCCGCTATTGAGCTTGCAAAGCAAAATGCAAAGCTTGCAGGTGTGGACAATCATTGCAAATTTTTCACGGCCGACGTGAAAGCGTTTACGCCTGCGCCCGGCACCATGGTGTTTACCAATCCGCCTTACGGGGAAAGGCTTGGCAGCACAGACGAGGCGGCTAGGCTAGAGCGCACTTTGGGCGAACGCTTAGCCGAAAATCCGGTGCGTGGCGCTTATATTATCACGGCAGACAGCGAATTTGAAGCGCATTTTGGGCGCAGCGCCAAACGCCGCCGCAAGCTGTATAATGGCATGATTCCGTGCCAAGTATATATGTATTTTTAAGCGCGCATGCTTGCCGTGGCAAAATGTGCTAACAGTATCTATGGTTTTTTATCTGCGTTCTTGCCACGGCTAAATGTGCCAAAGGCTGCTGCTTACACACCCTCAAGGTCAAAAGCGGGCGTATATTCCTCTTTGGCGCTTGTGCGCTTTTGCATAAAGCCATTTGAAAGCCCTAAGCGCTCTGCTGCGGCTAAAAGTTGCTTATATTCATAGCTTGCGATGCGGCGGTTTATCTCTTTGTGCTCATGCGCCTTATAAAACGGCGTATATTGGCTCATCAAGCTTAATACAAAGCTGTTTGCGTTTAAGCTTTCTGCCAGCCAGCTAAGGCAGGCGATGCCGTCTTGCACGCAGCCGGGCAAAGCCAAATGTCGCACCACCAGCCCTTTTTGCATGATGCCGTCTTTATCATATTGCGGTGCGGGGCAAAGCGCTACCATTTGCAAAATAGCGCTGCTTGCCACAGCAAAATAGTCCTGTGCGGCCGAATATTTTGCCGATAGGGCGGGGGAATGGTATTTTAAATCGCAAAGCCAAATGCTCACATATGGCGCAAGCGCCGCTATCGCTTCGCGGGTTTCGTATCCGCTGGTGTTGTATACAATCGGGATTTTGGGTTTTGCGATATCCAGCGCCTGTATTACCCACGGCAGATACGCACTGGCCGTAACAAGGTTAATATTATGTGCGCCCGCTGCTTCCAGCTGGCAAAAAATTTGTGCCAGCTGTGCCGAATCAATGTCTTTGCCAAACGCTTCGGCGCTGATTTTATAATTTTGGCAATAGCAGCAGCGCAGCGGACATCCGCTGAAAAACACTGTGCCGCTGCCGCGTGTGCCGCTAATGCATGGCTCTTCCCACAGATGCAGCGCCGCGCGTGCCACGCGCACTGTGCTGCTGGCCCCGCACGCACCTGTATATAGGCTGCGGTTTATCCCGCATTGGCGCGGGCAAAGCGCGCAGTTTGTCGGTACGTTCATTGGCACACCCCGTTCTTTCATTTTTGCTGGTTCTATTTTACCATACTTGAATTTGATTATAAAGGAGAATACAAAATGTCTACACCACACAATCAAGCCGAAAAGGGTCAATTTGCAAAAACCGTTCTTATGCCGGGCGATCCGCTGCGCGCCAAATTTATTGCCGACACCTTTTTACAGGATGTCAAAGAGGTAAACCATGTGCGCGGCATGCTGGGTTTCACGGGCACCTTTGAAGGCAAACCAGTTTCTGTAATGGGCAGCGGCATGGGCATGCCCAGTATCGGCATTTATTCTTATGAGCTGTTTACGCAATATGACGTGGATAACATTATACGCATCGGCTCTGCCGGCTCTTACAGCGAGCAAGCAAAGGTGTTTGATGTTGTTCTTGCTTCGGCCGCGTATAGCGAAAGCAGCTATGCGCTTGTGCAAAACGGCTATATAAACGATATTATCTATCCCAGCCAATCACTGAACGAGCGCCTTACAGCAAGCGCAAACCGCCAAAATCTGCCGATTATAACGGGCGTTATACACAGCAGCGATGTGTTTTATCGCGAGGATAAAACGCCTTATTGGCAAAAGCTGCGCGATGAAAAGGGCTGCCTTGCCGTAGAGATGGAAAGCTTTGCGCTTTTTCATAATGCTGCCATCACAGGCAAAAACGCCGCCTGCTTGCTTACGATTTCCGATAGCTTTATATCGCACGAGGAAACCACATCCGAGGAGCGTCAAAACAATTTTACCGATATGATGCGCATCGCATTGGGCAGTTTGTAATGCCGCGCATTCGTACTGCCAAATTTTGAAAGGCGGGTTTCTATTGACGCAGGAAGCCAAACAATCCTTAATTCGCGCGGCAATTGCAGCGCGCGATAATGCCTATGCGCCCTATTCGCATTTTGCTGTGGGCGCAGCCTTGCTGTGCAGTGACGGCACTGTTTACACAGGGTGCAATATCGAAACAGCGGCCTTTAATGGCGTTTGCGCAGAGCGCACGGCCTTATATAAAGCAGTTAGCGAGGGCGCGCGTGCTTTTGCGGCGCTTTGCGTAGTGGGCGGGCGCGTAAATGGTGCGCTTGGCATTACTTCGCCGTGCGGCGTATGCCGACAATCGCTGATAGAATTTTGCCGCGCTGAAATGCCAATTATTATGGCAACAGACGAAACGCATTTTGAAGAGCAAACACTGGGCGCGCTTTTGCCCATGAGCTTTGGGCCGGACAATTTGCAATAATCTTACACAATAGGGAGCTGAACGCTATTATCCATGCGCTGAAACGCCTATGCAAAGGCCTGTGCACCTTTTTGCTTTTGCTGTTTTTGGCAGCTGCTGCATTATACTTATATGCGCGATATGTCGAGCCGCGGCAATTGCACACTACTGTGTTTTCGCCTGCGTCTATTCACGCAAACACGGATGCCACACTGGCCTTTTTTTGTGACGTGCATTTAGGCGGATTTTATCCCGAAGAAAATCTAGCGCGCATCGTGGATGAAATTAATGCACAAAACGCCGATATTGTCATCTTTGGTGGCGATTTTTTTGATAATTATCAGCGCGACAAAGAACAGTTTGACCTAGAGGCCATTGCAGCGCAGCTTGCGCGCATCGAAGCAGGCGAGGCAAAGCTTGCCGTGTTTGGCAATCACGATTACGGCGGCGGTGCCGCGCGCGTGTTTGAACAGCTTTTTACGGCGGGCGGCTTCACGCTGCTGCGCAATCAAAGCTATCAAAGCGAAACACTGGGGATTACATTTTTTGGTGCGGATGATTATTTACTGGGCTCATTTAATGCAAATTTATGCGAAATTAGCAGCGGTTTTACACCCGTTTTGGTGTGTCACGAGCCGGACACCGCCGATTATTTTCAGCTGGATGGTGTGCCGCTCATGCTGAGTGGGCATACACATGGCGGGCAAGTGCGCCTGCCGTATCTGACCGAGCTT
>JAGPHI010000222.1 GCA_018055565.1 Oscillospiraceae bacterium
CCCTGCAAATGCGCGTAAAAAAGACGTTGCCATATCGGTATAATAATAGCTTGCTTTATCGTCGGCATACAAAGTGGCCTCGCTGTCGGCAAAGGCAAGCTGCACGGTATAATACGGCGTGCCTGTGGCGGGTTTTGGCGGCTGATTGGCAAGGCGCAGCACCGTTTGGCTGTCTTGCAAAAGAGCCAGCAGCGCCTGTTTTTGCGAAATGGTGAGATAATAGCTGCGCGAAGCGCCTTTTTCGTCATGCACGCTAACGCACACACGCGGCAGCTCCTCGCTTTGCGGCAAAACCAGCGCCGATGGCGTAAACACAAACGAAAACAGCAGCATTAAACACAGCAAGGTGGCACCCTGTTTTGCAAGATGCTTACCCCCGCGCAACACTAAGTTTTTGGCGATATCCAGCGCCAAAATAATAAAAAGCAAAATCAGCGCCAAAAGCGCAAAGCGTGCAATTTTTAGCAGCATTTCCTTTGCAACAAGCGGCAGCGAAGCATAAAACGCGTCAAAGCCTTTGGGCATGTCTTTCACATACCCCTGTATAGCCTGCAAACTTTCCGTGATTGGCATGGTGCATCCTTTCTGGGCAGCTTTTGCGGTTTAGCTGTTCCCATCATAAAAGCATTTGGGTAAATTGTGCGCTTTGCCGCTAAGAAACGCCGCAAGCGCGCGCGTGATGCCGCCGCTGGTGTCGCCGCCAAAATACGGGCTTACCACATTGCGCGCGGTATTTTGAAACGCATCGGTGCGCGCGATATCCAGCGCGCGCGCAATGTCGCCGCGCTCGGCGGCACAAGAAAGCACATTGGCGCACAAAATACGCCCGCGCTGACGCTCGCCAATATTGATGCAGGGCACGCCAAACGTGGGTGTTTCTACCACGCCCGATGACGAATTGCCCACCACTGCCGCCGCATGCTTCATGGCCGAAAGATAGCGCAAAGCGCCAAGATTGGTAAATGCATAGGCGTTTTTGCGTGTTTGGCAAAACGCGTCCAGCTGTTTGTTAATTTCTGCGCCGCCGGCATCTGCGTTTGCCTTTGTGAAAAGCAATGTTTCGGCACAAGGCGCCAGCGCCTGCAAAAGCGCGTTCACCTGTGCGGTGGCATCGGTGTGCGTGCCCGTTTCGGGATGAAAGGTAATTAAATAATAGGGCTTATCCAGCGGTATCGCAAGCGCCTTTGCCAAATCTTCTTTCGATAAAAGGGGCAAGCTGCGGATGTTTTCGTCGCCTAAGCCACCCACCATGCACACTGTTTCGGGCGCTTCGCCCATGCGCATAAGCCGCCGTGCCGAATCCTCGCACGAGGGAAAGTGCAGCGCCGCCATCTTTGTGATGGCGTGGCGATAAAACTCGTCCTTTGCGCCCAGCGTTACATCGCCGCCGCTGATATGCGCTATCGGGATGCCCAGCATGGCCGCCGCCGAAGCCGCGGCAAAGATTTCGTATCGGTCGCCCAGCACCAGCACGGCATGCGGTTTTGCCGCAGAAAGCCATGTTGCAAATGCGTCTATAGCAAACGCAACGGTTTTGGCAATGCCCAAATCGTCTGTGCCAAAACGCAAAATATCAATGCGCGCCGCAATGGGCATGGCATCGTTTTCAATTTCGGATACAGTGCATCCGTATGCGAGCGACAGGTGCGCGCCCGTTACCACCAAAAGCGGTGTGATGTCCTCGCTTGCAAAAAGCTTTTGCAAAACAGGGCGCAACAGCCCATATTCCGCGCGTGTGCCGGTAAATACCGCCAGCGTTTTCTTCATGCCGCCACCGTCTTTCTTTTCATATTGCAAATCCCGCTTTGCGTTTGCTAAATCAGCACCGTGGGCACCAAAAACAGGTACGGTGATGCAAACAGCACCAGCGTCAGCGCAATGCGCTTTTTTGCGCCGTGGGTGTATTCATCACTTACCAGCGCAAATTTTGTAATGAACAAATAGATTAAAAAGCCCGATGCAAACAGCGATGCCAACACCCACAAAAGCGCAGGGATGCTGCCCAGCGGATTAAACGCCACCCAATTGGTAACCGCGCTGCTCCAAAAGGCGCCGGCCTGCGTGCCTGTAAGCACAAAATCAATACCTGCCGACAGCAGCATCAGCAAGGTGCCCAGCGCCTGCCCAAAATAAGTAAACACCCACACTTTCACAATATTGCGGGCATAATGGCCTTCCTCGGCGGGCTTTTTCATCGCTTTCAGCGCAAGAGAAAGCGCAGCCGAGCACAGTATAAAATCTGCAATCCAAACAAATGGCAAAAGCCGTGGTGTAAGATAGCAAAGCCATAGTGGCGGTGTGGCCTGCGGCATAATCATCCGTTCCTTTACAGTGTAATTTTTTCGTCCGGCGCAAAATCGCGCTTGGCCGTTTGCGAAAGCACCTCGTGCCAGCGCATTGGCGAAATGCCATCGCCGGGGCGTTTTACGGTGATGTTTTCGGTGGTAAAGGCTTCGCCCGCCTTGATATCGCGCGCCGCCACAATGCTTTTGCGTGCAATTGCCTTGTTTTTGGCCTCGCTAATGGACACCACCTTTTTGCCGCTGCCGAGCAAAAGCTCGGTATTGCGGATGGCGCTGACCATCTGCGCCAGCTCCTCTGGCGAAAGGCTGGCCTTATGGTCGGGGCCCTCCATGGTTTTATCCAGTGTGAAATGCTTTTCAATCACGCATGCGCCCATCGCAACGGCCGCGATATCCGCTTCAATGCCGAGTGTATGATCCGAATAGCCCACCGGCAAGGCCAGCTGCTCGTGAATATCCAGCATGGCCGCCAAATTTGCATCGGCATAAGGGGTAGGATATTCGGTATTGCAATGCAAAAGCGTGATATCGCTGACGCCGCCTTGCTCCAGCACCGCCACGGCATCTTCAATTTCCGAAAGCGTGCTCATGCCGGTGGATAGAATCACAGGTTTTTTTAGCGCAGCAATACGCTCTAAATAGGGCAAATTGGTAATTTCGCCCGAGGGGATTTTATAAAGGCGCATGCCCAGCTGCTCCAGAAAATCGAGGCTTTTTAAATCGAACGGCGTGGAAAGATATTCGATGCCAATTTCGTTGCAATAATCGCGCAGCTCGCGGTGCTCGGCAAAGCCAAAATGGATGCGGCGCACCATGTCCAGCTGGCTTTCGCCCGCGCCGGTTTCTTTTTTTTGATATTCGGCCTTTTCGGCAAACACGCTGATCACCAGTTCCGGCACAGCCGTTTGATATTTTACAATATCCGCACCTGCATTTTTAGCGGCCAGCGCCATTTGCTTTGCCAGCGCAAGGCTGCC
>JAGPHI010000223.1 GCA_018055565.1 Oscillospiraceae bacterium
CAGCGGCGTAATATCGGGGCCAAGCTCATGCCCGTAAAGCGGCATGGCAGCCTCTAAACGCAAGGTGTCGCGGCAGCCAAGCCCGCAAGGCACAGCCCCTGCCGACAGCAGCGCATCCCATATCACGGGCGCAAATTGCGGTGCCATATAAAGCTCGTATCCGCATTCGCCTGTATAGCCCGTGCGCGAAACAAAGCATTCCACGCCCGCCACCAGCATGCGCGTTGTAAAGGTGTAATTGTTCTGTGGCAGCTCCTCGCTTTTGCAAAAATGCGTCAGCACACTTTGTGCAAGCGGCCCTTGCAGCGCAATTTGCGCGATATCGTCTGATAAATCTGTAAGGGTAACATCATCCTGCAAATGCTGGCGCATCCATGCGATATCCTTTGCCGTATTGGCTGCGTTTAGCACGATAAAAAAGCTGTCCTCGCCCGTGCGATAAACGATTAAATCGTCCACCACGCCGCCGTTTTCATACAGCATCAGCGCATAGCGCGCAGCGCCTATAGGCATTGTGTCGAAGCGGTTTGTTAAAATGCGATTTAAATAAGAAAGCGCATTTGCCCCGTAACAGGAAACCTCGCCCATATGCGAAACATCAAAAATGCCCGCCTTTTCGCGCACAGCCATGTGCTCGGCAATCACGCCGGACGGATATTGCACCGGCAAGAGATAACCCGCAAACGGCACTATGCGCCCAAAAAGCGCTTCGTGTTTTGCATATAGCGGTGTTTTTTTCTCCACTTGATTGATACCCCCTTATGCGTATTGTAATAAGCCTGTGCTTTTATGGTGCATACACAATATCTAGCACCGTCTTTGCACTCATTATACCAAATCTATACGGCAAATGCCATATGCGATATGCTTAAATTTCGTTTAAAAATTTGTGTTCTTGTGCGATTTGCAAAAGCAAAAGCCCACGGCAATAACCGTGGGCTTTTACTATATCTGGGATAAGGAGAAAAGACGTGCAGCCCCAAATTACGGCCATGAAAAAACCGTAAAGGAGGAGAAGGAACTGCACACATGAAAAAAATTGCACTGGCTCTGTAACCTTCTTGCAACTAAATTGTAACCCTTTTGATACTTTTTGTCAACTGCTTTTGTAAAAAAAACTTGTGAAAAATGTGTGGATTGCATATATAACAAAAAATCATACGATACACCGTTTGTTTGGTGTATCGTATGATGCTTTTAAAATATCCACTTTGCAAAAAAACCATCTTGATTAAAAAGATATTACGCAAAATACAAATTGGCTTCAAAATGGTTGGCGGCATCGCTGAGGCCTGAATAATAAAACGCCGTATCCGACAAAGCGCCTCTATTCACTGTAAAGCGTTTGCCCAGTGGCACCTCGCTGTGATACGCAATGACCGCTTTTTGTAAATATGTATGGGCAAACAGCGCTGCATCCGTGGTATCGCAAAGAATGTCGGCGTAAACCGTGTTGTTGATATGGCCGTTTTGATCGCACATGGTGTAGCGCGCGGTGATATCCGCAACAGGCAGAATATCGGCCGTTTTTTCGATGGAGATATCCGCAGCCTTTGCCTCGTTTTGTGCAAAAAAGCGTGCGATATCATCGGGCGGGCGGCGCATGATGCGGCGCGTGTTTGTATCCACCAATACCCAAACGCTATGCGCCTGCGCCAATGTTTTGCCGTGCGCATCGCAAAAGCTTACCTTGCGCAAAAACGACGCGCGCACCGGCGCATACGCCTCGGTAATCAGCGTGATAGGCGTGTTTACCAAAATGGGCTGGTGGAACACAAGCTCGGTTTTGGCCAATAAAAACACCGTGTGGGTATCAAGATATACCTGCTCGGTTAGGCCGTGCGCGGTGCAATGCCCCGTAGAAATTTGCTGCACGCGGCGCAAGGCCGCGCCAGGCGAAAGGCGGTTTTGCATATCGCATTCATATTGATGCACGCAAAAAGCATCTTGAAACTGTGCTTGCAGCATATTAATGGCCATTCCTTTCGTGAAAAGTTGCTTTTTGCAAACGTTCAGCAGGGTTTACGGTTTTGGCTTTGTGCCAAATTTGTATTCTGTGCCCGCGCAAAGGCGCTTAATATTTTCGCGATGCATGTAAATGACAAGCACCGCCATAATGCCCGAAAGCACGGTGCAAACAGCAAGGGATGCAAGCGGCATTGCCTTAACAAAATGTAAATACGCGCAAATAGCAAACGGATATACCGCCGCGCAAAGGATGGACGCAAGCGAAACAATGCGTGTGCAAAACACCACAATGGCAAACAAAAGCGCCAGCGCAAGTACCACCAGCGGCTCCAGCGCGATAATGGCACCCGCCGCCACCGAAACGCCTTTGCCGCCTTTAAACTTGAAATATAGCGGAAATAAATGCCCCAAAATGGCGCAGATGGCCGCAATGTAAGCCACAAACGGTGCCGACATGCCCAAAAAGCCTGTAAAAAGCCATTTGGCTAAAAGCACACTCAGCGTGCCTTTGCCGATATCGCCCACAATGGTAAGCGCCGCGGCGCCCTTGCCAAAGGTGCGCAGAACATTTGTCATCCCTGCGTTTCCCGAGCCAAAGGTGCGAATGTCTTTATGGTATAAAAGGCGCGTGACAATGATGGCAAAATTAAGCGAGCCCAGCAGATATGCCACAAGCGCCGCCAAAATGGTAAACATAATAACGGTAAATGACAAAACAGTTCCTCCTTTTACACCTTTTCACCGCGCTCGCGCGATATCAAGCGAATGGGCGTGCCCTCAAGGCCAAAGGTTTCGCGAATTTGGTTTTCGATATAACGCTGATACGAAAAATGGAACAGCTCGCGCGAGTTGATAAAGCAAACAAAGGTGGGCGGACGCGTAGAAATTTGCGTCATATAATAAATTTTGAGGCGCTTGCCTTTATCGGACGGCGGCTGCACACGTGCGGTGGCGCGCGCCAATATATCATTGAGCATACCTGTGGTTACGCGCAGGGCATTTTGCTCGTCCACGTATTTAATCAGTTCAAACAGGCGCTCTACGCGCTGGCCTGTTTTGGCAGAGATAAAAATAATGGGTGCATACGACATAAAGCCAAAATCGTTCATCAGCTTTTTGCGGGCAATATCCATCGTTTTATCGTTTTTATTATCCACAGCATCCCATTTGTTGACGGCAATGATGCACGCTTTGCCTTGCTCGTGCGCAAAGCCCGCCACCTTAGAATCCTGCTCGGTAAAGCCATCAACGGCATCCACCATAATCACGCACACACGCGCGCGTTCCACCGCGGCAAGAG
>JAGPHI010000224.1 GCA_018055565.1 Oscillospiraceae bacterium
GTAGAAGAGTTTCCGCCCCGCGCCGCGCAATTGGGCGAGGAGCTGCTGCGCGTAGAAAACCTAACGGGCAATGGCACGCAAGACATCAATTTCACATTACATACCGGCGAAATTTTGGGCTTTGCGGGCCTTGTGGGCGCGGGCAGAACAGAAATTATGAATGTTATTTACGGCGCAAGCAAATGCGACAGCGGCGCAATATACATACAAGGGCAAAAGGTGCGCATACAAAGCCCCATTGATGCCATTAAAAACGGCATTGGGCTGATACCCGAAGACCGCAAGCGCACAGGCCTTTTCTTGTTCCAATCCATCGCGTGGAACAGTGTTATCACGGCACTGCGCAGCATTTGCAAATTTGGCGTGGTAAACACAAAGAAAGAAAAAGAGATTACCCAATTTTATAAAGACAAGCTGCACATTAAAACTCCCTCATTGGATATCCCCGTGATGAGCCTTTCGGGAGGAAATCAGCAAAAGGTGGTCATCGCAAAAACATTGGCAGCCAATTCCAAAATTATCATCTTTGACGAGCCTACGCGCGGCATTGATGTGGGCGCAAAGCAAGAAATCTATCAGCTGATGAACGAGCTTGCCGAATCCGGCCATGCCATCCTGATGATTTCCAGCGAAATGCCCGAGCTGCTTGGCATGTCCGACCGTGTGGTCGTTATCTGCGAAGGTAAGCAAAATGGCATTGTCGAGAAAAGCGATTTCAGTCAGGCGCATATTTTGGACCTCGCTTCGGGTGAAAACTAATGACAGGAGAAAAGAGCAATGGTTGAAAAATTATTAAAAATTTACAGTAAGATGGGTGCTTACGCAATCTTAATTGGCATTATATTGGTGTTTGCCATCAATCCCACATCGGGCGAAACCTTTCTAAAGGTAGCCAATATGTGGAACATTGTGCGCCAAGTGGCCATTTACGGCATCGTTGTTACAGGCATTACCTTTGTTATGATTTCCGGCGGCGCGCGGATTTGTCCGTTGGCGGCCAGCTGGCATGTAACGGCCTTTTTGTGGCCACGCTGCTCACAAAATACAGCTTGCCTGTATGGCTTTGCATTTTGCTTTGCGTTGCCTTTGGCGTTTTGCTTGGCTGCTACAATGGCTTTGTATCTGCAAAGCTGAAGGTTACACCGTTTGTAATCACGCTTACCACCATGCTGATGCTAAACGGCATCGCGGCCGTTGTAACAAAAGGCTTGCCCATTTACAATATGCCCGAATCTTTCCTTTGGATGGGGCAGGGCAATATCATCGGCGACGTGCCGGCTTCGGCGCTTATCTTAATTTTGGTGCTGTTTATCGGCTGGTTCTTATTAAATAAAACCTATTTTGGCCGCAGCGTATACGCGCTGGGCGGCAACCAAGAGGCCGCGCGCCTCGCGGGCATCAATGTAGTTAAGGTGCGCGTGCTGGTGTATGCACTTTGCGGCCTGTTTACCTCCATCGGCTGCATGGTGATGGTGGCACGCACCAATACCGCCAGCCCCACGGCGGGCGTTTCGTACCCGTTTGACTGTATGACGGCAGCTTGCCTCGGCGGTATCACGTTTGGCGGCGGCAACGGCAATTTGCTCAAATCGTTCACGGGCGTTTTAATTATCGGCATTTTGGCCAATGGCCTTTTGCTCATGGGCGTGGATTCCAACATTCAGCAGGTTATCAAGGGCGCGCTGCTTTTGTTTGCCATCGCAATGGATGCCTTACAGCGCAAATACACTGTAAAGGCATAAAGCATTACGGATAAAATTTATGAATACATAGGGTTTGCGCCCTTCGCGCTTGGCACTTCGCTTGCCCTGCCCGAAACGGCGCAAGCCGCTAGAGAGGAAGGCCAATACTATGGCACTGTTTGACATTAAATTATTTTCCACTGCGTTACTAACGCAAACCGATATCCGCGTGGTTGTCCCCACACCCGACGAGCCTTTTAAGCCCGATGAAACCCCCTATTATAAAGAGGGCAAAAAATATCAGGTGCTTTATCTTTTGCACGGCGGCTTTGGCGATTGCACCGTGTGGACACGCAACACAGGCATCGAGCGCTTTGCGCAAAAGCACAAGCTGATTGTGGTATGTGCCTCTGTTACAAACAGCATGTATATGGACATGGCACACGGCAACAATTTCTTTACCTTTTACACGCAGGAGCTGCCGCAGTTTATCAACTACATGTTCCCCGTTTCCACAAAGCGCGAAGACACCTTTATCGCGGGCATGTCGATGGGCGGCTATGGCGCAATGCGCATCGGATTTGAATTTCCCGAGCGCTATGCCAGCGTTGTTTCCTTGTCTGGCGGCCTTGAAATGACCAAAATGGACATGTCTGTACTCAAGCATGTCAAAAAATCTCCTATGAATATACAAGACATTTTTGGCGAAGACCCCGAAAACCTTGAAAAGAACGATTTGTACAACGTGGTTGGCGCGCGCATTAAAGAGGGCAAAACGCTGCCGCGCGTATATATCAGCTGCGGCACAGAGGACTTTTTATACGAAACCAATGTCCGCGCCAAAGACAAGTATATCGAAATGGGCCTTGACGTGACCTATTTTGAAGCACCAGGCGAGCACAACTGGGATTTCTGGGATCCAGAAATCCGCAAAGTGCTTAACGAGTGGCTGCCGTTGGCACACACTTTGGTAGACTAAAATACACAATCGAACACGCGGGAAAGCCAATACTTTCCCGCGCGTCTCATTTTTAAGAAGCGGGTGAAACAGCAGATGGAATACAAGCTTGGTTTATATGAAAAATCCATGCCGAACGATTGGTCGTTTGCCCAAAAGCTTTCCATGACAGCCGCATGCGGCTTCGATCAATTGGAAATTTCCATTGATGAAAGCGAAGAAAAGCTAGCGCGCCTCACCGATGTGGATGCCACATCACGTGAGCTGCTTTGTGCAATGGCGCAAAGCGGCACGCCCGTGCGCACAATGTGTTTAAGCGGGCATCGCCGTTTTCCGTTTGGCTCGCATGATGCCGAAACGCGCCGCCGCTCGCTTGCAATTATGCGGCGCGCGATTGAGCTTTCAGCGCAAACAGGCATTCGCATCATTCAGCTTGCGGGCTATGATGTATATTATGAAGATTCAGACGAAAGCACAAAACAATATTTTTTAGAAACGCTTGCGCGCGCTAGCGAGCTTGCGGCAAGCGCGGCGGTTATCCTTGCGTTTGAAACGATGGAAACCCCGTTTA
>JAGPHI010000225.1 GCA_018055565.1 Oscillospiraceae bacterium
TGCCGTGCAAAATACGGCGTTTGGCGGTTATCTGCGCGAGTGGGAAGTGATGGGCGTTGTGGAGGATTATAATGATGGCATCGCCACATGCTCGCAGCGCGGCAAATTTGTGCTGGGCGACGAGCTTGAGGTGCTTTCTCCTGATGGCAAGCTGTTTTGCTTTACACCTGAATTTATTTGGAACAGTGAAAACGAGCCAATAGAAGCAACGCCCCATGCCATGATGGAATACAAGCTGCCATGCAAAATAACGCTGTCACGGTATAGCATTTTGCGCAAAAAGGCACCATTGTCGTAATAAAAAACGGAAAAACCAGTGTATTATGCATCGTTTTCAGCCCAAAAAGCACGCAGTGTGGCGTTTACATCTTCTTGGCAGTGCACGGTTTGGCAGTGTTGCCAATGCGCAGGGAAAAGCGCACGGTAACGTGCGGCGGTATAGCGGCTGTCTATTAGCAGCACCATGCCCTTATCTTGCGGCGTACGTATCACACGCCCTGCGGCCTGCAGCACCTTGTTAAAGCCCGGATATTGATAGGCATAGGCAAAGCCGTCACCAAGCGAATGCTCGTAATAGTCTTTCAGCGCATTTTGTTCGGTAGAAATTTGCGGCAGCCCCACGCCCACGATAATGCTGCCGATTAAACGTTCTCCTGCAAGGTCAATCCCTTCAGAAAAAATACCACCAAGCACGCAGAAGCCCACTAAGGTTTCTGCGTTTTGTGCATCAAACACCGCCAAAAAGGCATCGCGTGACGCCTCGTCCATTTTGCTTTCCTGAATGTGTGTTTTCACGGCCGGATACAGCTGGCAAAAACGTGCGGTGATATCTGCCATGTATTTATAAGAGGGCAAAAACACAATGTAATTGCCTTGTTTTGCCGCTGTAGCGCAAGCAATCAGCGCACACACCTCGTCCAAAGTATCGGCGCGGTCGGCATATTTGGTGCTGATATGTGCGGCCGCCATCAAGCAAAGGTTTTCACTTGCAAACGGGCTGTTTAAAATAATGCGTTTGCATTCGCCCAGCCCAAGCGTATTTTTAAAATATGCAAGCGGAGATAACGTGGCGCTGAACAGCACGCTGGCCTTGCCCAGCTGCAAGGCTTCGTCGATAAAAGGCGCAGCATCTAAGCAAAGCAAATTGATATACACATCGCTGCTGTTTACAGCAATCAGCGTGATGTAATTTTCGCCGTAAAGTTCATAGATGCGCATGAAAAACAGGGTTTCAAAATACAGCGCTAACACCGTATGATGCAGCGCATGTGCTTTGTTTTCGTCTAACCATTCGGCACAAACGGTGTTAAATTGCATCAATAGCTTCAGCAATTCTTTATCCGGCTCTTTTTGCACAAGCTCGTGTGCGCCGTTCGCTTGTTTGCGAATGGCAATCCACGCAGCATTGATTTTGGTAAGGCAAGCAATTAGCTTGCCTTTTTTTGTTCCCAATGCCTTTTTTACAGCAAAAAAATCTGTTTTTGAAAGCTTGGCCGAATACATTGCGCGCGCACGCTCGCTTAAATTATGCGCCTCATCAATCAAAAAAATATACTCGCCGCGCTCGCGGTCAAAAAAGCGCTGCAAGCGCACCAAAGGGTCAAACAGATAATTATAATCGCAAATAATTATGTCGCACCAAAGCGATAAATCCAGCGCCAATTCAAACGGGCAAAGGCGATTTTCTATTGCAAAGGCGCTAATATTTTCTTTGGTAAAAACATCATTTTCTTGTAAAAACCGCAGCATTGCGGTATTAATGCGGTCGTAATAGCCGTTTGCATAGGGGCAGGCCTGTGGTATGCATTCGCGCTCCTCTAAAAAGCAAATTTTATCCTTGGCTGTCAGTGTCAGGCTTTTGATGCGCAGCGGGGCTATGGGCTGTGCAGGCTGTTCGCCACCGCGCAAAAGCGCTAAAGCCTCTTCTGCGGCTTTGCGGGTAATGGTTTTGGCTGTAAGGTAAAAAATGCGTTCCGCCTTGCCTTCGCCCAGCGCCTTAATAGACGGAAAAATCGTCGACATCGTTTTTCCGATGCCTGTGGGTGCCACGCCAGCAAGACGGCTTTCGCTTGCAATGCTTTTATACACGGCACGCGCCAGTTCATATTGCCCTGCGCGATAGCTTGTAAAAGGGAAACGGAGCATTTCGGCACTTTGCGCGCGGGTTTCATGCCATGCGCGTTCAAACAGCGCCCACGGCTCATACTTGCGCAGTGTTTGCGTAACAAACGCTTCCAGCTCTGCTCCTAAAAAGGCCTTGCGATGGCGAATAATTTCATCGGTATCAATTTGATAATAGGTGATTTGCACGCAAATATGCGCAAGCCCTGCACTTTCACATAAAAATGCGCCATAAAACTGCGCTTGTGCCCAGTGTAGCGGATTATAATCCGCTGTTAATACCTCTTTTGGTGCAGCAGTGGTTTTGATTTCATCAATAATGGTTTCGCCGTTTTCGGTAAAAATGCCGTCTGCACGGCCTAAAAGCGCATACGTAATGTCGTTTACCGTGCGCTCGGCTTTAAAGCTAACCTCGGCGCGATAATCGCCGCCCGCAGCCTTTTGTAAGCGGCGGTGAATACGGCTGCCCTCAGCGGCACGATCCATGCCTTGAAAGCGGCTGTCAATACTGCCACAGCGTAGCACAAATTCCACAAGAGAACGCACCGAAAGTCGTACTTTATGCCCCATTTTTCACCATCCTAACCACCACATTGCATTGATTGTATCACAAACTGTGTTATTAATACAGTATTTTTGTTTATGCAGCGCTTTCTTTGGGAATAATGACATTGACAATATACACTACAGATTGATATCATATATCTTAGAAGAACTATATCTAGTAAAGAGGTGTGCCATTTGCAATTTTCAAAGGGTGCGTGGATGCAAGAAATTAATCTGCGTGATTTTATTGTACGAAATTATACGCCATACGATGGCGACGAATCATTTTTAGCGCCGCCAACGGCCGCAACAAAGCAGCTATGGCAAACAGTAAGTGCGCGTTTACAAGCTGAGGGCGAGCGCGGCGGTGTATATGACATTGACGAAAACACCATTTCCACGATTACTTCGCACAGCCCAGGCTATATCGAAAAATCGCTGGAAACAATTGTTGGCATGCAAACAGATGAACCGCTGAAGCGTGCTATTATGCCGTTCGGCGGCATTCGGCTTGTGCACAAGCAGCTGGAGG
>JAGPHI010000013.1 GCA_018055565.1 Oscillospiraceae bacterium
CGAAAGCACCTCACCCAGGCCGTTAAACAGCTTTGCACTGCGCACACCGCCCGTAACTTCCGCCACTAATGACGCGCAAAGCAGCACAAAATAATAGGCCGCGCACTGCGCCAACACAGGCAAAAACGCCAGCACCACCATCCCAACCAGCGCAATGCCTGCCGTGCCTTTTAATAGCTTTAGGCCTGCATACACACTGCTCATCGCATCCGAAACAGCGCGGCCGATAACGGGCACACTGGCGCTTACCAGCATTTTGCCTGTTTTCATGGCAAGGCTGTCTGCGCTTGCACTCAGCGCGCTTTGCAAGCTGAGCACCGATACAAACACCGTGGCGCATATCGTGAGCGACCATTTAGAAAGCTTAACAAAAAACGTAGATATTTTACTAAAATTTAATGCGTCGCACACAGAGCCCACAATGGAAAAAGCCAGTAAAATTTTAAGCCCAGGCAGCATCCAATTACATAAAAAGCCCGATATTAACATCACGCCTGTGAAAAAAAATCCACTATATACCGCTGCCGTGCCAATTTGCCCGCAGCCTATCAACACCGAGGCAAACACCGGCACAAACGACGCAAGATATACGCGACATTCCTCAATTTGCAGCAGCATTTGATTGATGGTTTGTAAAATGGGTGCGGCACAAAGCGAAAACACTGCCAGCGCAATAATAATTTCTAAAATATGATAAAGATTGCCGCCGGTGTCGGCTGGGCACATGCTGCGCGCAATCGCTGCAAAAAGCAAAAGTGCACATATTTTTGCAAATAAGCGCAGCGGCGCCGTGAGCTTATCGCGCACCATGCCAAAGCCGCTGCGCAGCATATCCATCAGCGACATTTGAGAAAGCTCTTGCACTGTGACGGGTGCGTCATCAAAAATGGTTTGCCAAGATGAGGGGATGTCAAAGGCAGTGACACTATTATCGCGCACAGGCACAGCAAAAGCCGTCGTATAAAGGCTAAAAAGTGTGAGCACAACGCAAATCAATTTTTTCATTTTCAAATCCATTTCTATGTATGGAATTAAACCGCTTTCGGTATCGGCAAAATGTTGCTGTAAGCGGTAAATTTTTGCACGATTCCACACCCATTTTTTCACGATAGCATCCCTGTAATAATATCCATCATTTGTGAAAAAAGCGGCAATGCCGAAATCAACACCGCCACGCGCCCTGCAAGCTCCACGCGCCCTGCAAGCGCCGTTTGCCCGCTTTCAGTGCAAAGCTCTTGCGTCATCTGCGTTACCAAAATGATGGCCACGCATTTCAGCACCGCACCAAAGCTTTCATTATCCGAAAGCCCCGTCAGCGTGCGAATTAATGAAAACACCGGCGCACAAACTTCAAAGGTAAACAGCATCAGCACCACACAGCACGCGGCGCTTGCCATGATGGCAAACGAGGGATTATGCTGGCGCAAAAGCTGCAAAACCAGTAAAAACAGCAGCACTAAAACAAGCAGCTTAAAAATATCCATACTATAACCCAAACAGCATTTTAATCGTTTCAAACAGCTCGCTGATTTGGCTGACAATCATCATCAATACCACAATTAAGCCCGCCAATGTGGTCATCATGGCCTGTTCCTCGCGGCCGGAGCGAATTAAAAGCTGGTTGAGCACGGCCACAATGATGCCGATTGCCGCTATTTTAAACACAAAATCAATATTCATGCCATCCCGCCTACTTTACATCATAATAATCGCGATAGACACGCCCGCAGAAAGGCCGAGCACGCGATACAATTTCTTTTGTTTAACTTCCTCATCCTTTGCGATATCGTAAATTGCCTTTATGCGCTCGCTTTGATATAAAAGCTTTTTTTCCTCGCTTTCGGCATCGGCGCTGCCAAGCTCGGTAAGTGCAGACGAAAAAATGGCAAATTCGTCTGCTTGAACAATATCTTTCAGCGCAAGGCGTGCAGATTCAAGGGCAGCGGCAAGGTGCTGTGGCCAATCGTGCGCCGCAGACATCGGCAAAACAAAGCAAAGCGGCGCAAATTCGCAAAGCGCAGCGCTTTCGCGCAAAAGTGCTTGCAAGGCATCCTTTTTATAGCGGATATTGCGCGCTAAAAACAGCAAATAGCTGTGCATGGCAAAAAGCGCAGCCGTGCGTTTTGTAAGCATGAATGCCTTGCGCTCGCCCAGCAAAAACCCGCAGATTGCCATCAAAATAAACCCGCTTGTTTTAAGAAATAGCGTCAATTGCAACAATCCTTTCAATACATGTGGGGCAATCGCTGCCTTTTAAAAGGCAAATATGTGATATCGCGCCTGTTTGCAATATTGCTTTGCTTTGTGGGCGCCGATACAGCCCCGCCACGCTTTCGGCATGCGCGCTCATCACAATGCCCACACCCGCATTTAGCGCGCATAATATGGCATTTGCGTCGTCCTCGCCGCCTACTTCATCGCACACCAAAATTTCTGGAGAAAGGCTGCGTATCGCTTGCAGCATACCCTTTGCCTTTGGATATCCTAAAAGCACATCCAAATGGATAGCGCCCGCGCCCTCGCAAAGCTCGCGGCGCTCGTCCACCACAGCTACGCGGCGCCCCGCATCCGAAAGCGCTTTAATCACACCGCGCAGCACAGTGGTTTTTCCGCTGGATGGCGCGCCCGCAATCAGCACGCCGATATGCTGTGCCAGCAGCAATTGTGCAAGGCGTGGGTCGCACTGTACAAGGTCTGTACGTGCAATGCGCAAATTGATTGCGCTGATATCTTTAACGCCCATTTCTCCGTTTGCGCGGATATAAGCGCTGCCGCAAATGCCTGCGCGATGCCCGCCCGCCACTGGTATGTATCCCTCGGCAATGCAGCCCTCCAGCGAATAAACCGAGTATCCGCATAACGCTAAAAAGCATCGTTCCACGGCATCGGCATTCGTTATAAGCGCATCGCGCACGTCTTGGCAGGTGATTTTATTGGCGCTTGCAAAGCAAAATCCCTGCCGCAAGGTTAAGACAATCGGGCGGTTTTTACGGATTCGCACTTCGGTAACCTCGCGGGCAACCTCTTCGCTAACGTTGGACAGCAGCGCATTATACGGCTGCGGCAATTGTGCAACCGCCTCATAATATGCCAGCATGTATATCCCTCCCCTGCCTTACAAAACTATATGAAAAACGGACAGGCGATAGAACAAAAAAATCGAAGGTTGCATCACAATGTGATACAACCTTCGATACGAACCCGTTTGGTATTTTTTATTTTTGCGAAATTTTATAAAATGATGGTGCCAACCATAAAGCGCTGTGCCTTGTGCGGCGTGCATTTGCAAATTTATTTCAGCTCTACTACCGTAACGCCTGCTTCGCCCTCGCCATAAGCGCCAAGACGGAACGTACGCACGTTTTTATGCCCGCGTAAATGCGCGTGAATGGCGCTGCGCAATGCGCCTGTGCCCTTGCCGTGAATGAGATACAAGGTGCCAAGCCCGCTTAAAACCCCGTTGTCGATAAAACGGTCGGCCTCCATCAGGGCCTCCTCTACCGACATGCCCAAAAGGTTAATTTCCATATTGGCAGTGCGCACTGCTTTATCGCCGCCTGTAGAAGGCGTTACGTTGCGTCTTTGCGGCTGTTTGCTTGCAGGCACCGCCTTTTGCTTATTGGGTGCGGCCAGCCCTGCCAGCAACACCTTTGTGGTAATAACGCCCGCGCGCACTTGCACAAAGCCTTTTCGGTCAGGCGGGGTAACCACAAATCCGGTTTTATCAAGATCGGCAATCAGCACTTCTTGCCCAACAACAACGGATTTTAACGGCTCGAACTGCTTTTTGGCCACATGCACCACATCGGAGCGATTAAACAGCTTTTCTGAATCCTTGCGCGCAATTTCTCTGGCTCTTGCAGCGCGTTGGGCGGCAGATTGCGCCGAATCCTTTTCCAGCTTTTTTAATTCATCTAAAAGCCGATATGCTTCGCTTTGCACATCATTTGCCACGCCTTTAGCCTTATCGCGCGCAAGCGCCAGCTCGGCCTCGCCCTGCGCCACAAGCTCCGCACGTTTTTTCTCGGCGGCGGCCAGCTCATATTGTGCGCCGCTTTTTAAGCGCTCAATTTCGTTCTGCCCTTCTTTTAATTGCAGCTTTAGCTCCTCCAGCTGGGTAAGCACGGTGTCAAATTGCTTGTCACCAGCCGATAGATGCTTTTGTGCGTTTGCAATAATTTCTTGGGGCAAGCCCAGCTTTTGCCCAATTAAAAACGCATTCGATTTGCCCGGCACGCCCACGCTTAAACGATACGTAGGACGCAGTGTTTCTACATTAAATTCGCAGCTTGCGTTCACAACACCCGATGTTTCCAGCGCAAATATTTTCAGCTCTCCATAATGTGTTGTGGCCATTACAAGCGAATGCAGGCCACGCAGTTTTTCAATAATGGCAACGGCAAGTGCCGCGCCCTCGGCAGGGTCTGTGCCTGCGCCCAGCTCATCCATTAAAACCAATGTATTTGCATTTGCAAGCGCTAAAATGCCCGTAATGTTTTTAATGTGCCCCGAAAAGGTGGATAAGCTTTGCTCAATGCTTTGTTCGTCGCCGATATCCACCAATATTTCCGCAAACACGCACACGGTGCTGGAATCATGCGCGGGAATTAAAAAGCCGTGCTGCGCCATCGCGCATAAAAGACCTGCCGTTTTTAATGTAACGGTTTTACCACCGGTGTTGGGGCCTGTTATCACCATTGTGTCGGCGTTTTCCCCTAAGCTGATATCCACCGCAACTACCTTGTCTTTATCAATCAGCGGATGGCGCGCTTTTACTAAATGAAACGCTTGCTTATCCGAAACCGCGGGCATCGCCGCTTTTTGCTCGAGCGCAAGGTGCGCTTTGGCAAGCAATACATCAATTTTCAGCATTGCGTCATAGCTGAATAAAAGCACCTCTTCATAAGAGGCAATTTGCGCAGAAAATGCTTGCAAAATGCGTTCAATTTCCGCCTTTTCTTGATTGCGCAACTGCAAAATTTTTGCATTCGCTTCCACTACCGCCGTTGGCTCTACAAATAAGGTGGAGCCGGATTGCGAAACGTCATGGATAACGCCTTGAATATCATTGCGGTTTTCGGCTTTTACGGGCACTACAAAGCGCCCGTTGCGTAAGGAGATAACCGCATCCTGCAAATACTTGATGGTGCCAGGCGTTTTTACAATGCGATCCAATTTATCGCGAATGCCAGCTTCGGTAGCATGGATTTTGCGGCGTGTTTCATACAAAGTGTCGCTGGCGGTATCCGCCATTTCGGTTTCGGATAAAATGCTGTCTAAAATCCGCTTTTCTAGCTCCGGCTGCGGGCTTAAAGCGTAAAAATAATCATCTACCGCAAGCATTTCGTGCTCGGTGGAATGATACCACTGCACAAGACCGCGAAAATTGCGCAAGGCATTTGCCGCTTGCAAAAGCTCCGACATGGATAAAATGCCGCCTTTGCCCGCGCGGCGCACAATTTTGTCTACTGCTTCCACGCGATAAAAACGCGGGCCGCCATTTTTTAATAGCAGCGATGTAATTGTATCAGTTTGCAAAAGTGCATCGCGCACCTCGTCCGCCGTATCATAGGGCGGCTGCTGCGTAAGCATTTCACGCGCTTCGGGGCAAACCGCAAATTCCGCGCCCCTGCGAATGATTTTATCCAGCTCTAATGCTTTTAGGTATTTTGTTGTCATGTTGATAACCAGTCCTTTTATCTATGTAAATACAGTGTTTAAAAATTCCATCGAGCGCAAAGGCTTATCTACGCTATACTGTGCATATCGTTCTATCACGGTATACAGCTTGCGCACACTGGCATCCGGAAGTGTAAAGCCAAACAGCTTTTCATCGTCAGAAAAGACGATATGACGTATGGCTGCAAGTGCGGATGCGTCGATATTGGCCGACAGGCCACGTGCTTTTGCGCAATCGCCACAATAGATATCGCCAGCCGATTCATCAAAATAAAAAGCGCCGCCCTCATATTTTGCACAGGAAGAACACGCCACCACATCGGGCATGTATCCAGCAATTGTAAGCGTGCGCAGTTCAAACACGGGCTTTAATAAACGCATGTTCATTTTATCGTTGGCAATAAAGGAAAGGCTGTTCAGCAAAAGCCGCAGTAAATTTTGCGCCTCGGCTCCTTGCGGCAAAAGCGTGGCGACAAGCTCGGCAAAATACATTGCCAGTGCCATGCCCTCCACGCTTTGACGCAAACCAAAAAACACCTCGTGCACTTGGGCTTCATCTACAATGTACATGGATTTGCCGTTAAACATTGTAAATTCGGCATAACAAAAAAGACCCGTAGCGCTAAACAGCTTGCTTTTTAAGCGCTGGCTGCCTTTGGCTAGCGCGCTGATAACACCATATTCCGGCGTTAAAATATGCAAAATGCGATCCGCTTCACCGGTTTTAATCTCTCTGATTACTAGCCCCATCGTTGTAATTTGCATCCGGTGCCTCCTGTGGATTTGCATTTTCGCTTTGCTTGTATCGCAAATAGTATTTGATGTCACCAGTGCTTTCAAACGCTTGCCAATACGCTTCGTTTTCCATACAAACAACACCTCCGCTTAAGATGATGCAATGTAAAGCATCGCCTTTTAGTACTATCTGCTTTTTACAAGCAGATTATCAGCGGAAATTTTTGCATTATTTGTTTTGGAAACCGAAATTATTTAAAAGATAATTATTATCGCGCCAATCATCTTTTACTTTTACCCAGCACTGCAAGTTTACTTTCGCATCCAAAAATGCTTCGCATTCCATGCGCGCTTCGCTGGCAATTTTTTTCAGCATCAGGCCGCCTTTGCCGATAACCATGCCTTTATGGCTCTTTTTTTCGCAATATATATTAACGTCGATGTCAATCAAGTTCTTATCTTCGCGCTCTTTAAAGCTTTCTACCGTAACGGCAGTACCATGCGGAATTTCGTCATAAAGATTTAAAAGCATTTTTTCGCGGATAATCTCGGCCACCAAAACCTTTTCGGGCATATCGGTATATGCATCATCCGGAAAATAATGCGGGCCATCGCTGGCATACGCCAAAAGCGTATCTAAAAGCACATCGCAGCCCGTATCCTCTAAAGCGCTGAGGGGTAAAATGGTTTCAAACACGCCCAGTGCTTCGATAAACGCCATGCGCGTTTGTAAATCCGCTTCTTGTTTCAGCGTGTCAATTTTATTAATTGCCGCGATGGCGGGTAAACGCTTTGCTTTTATGTCTTCCACCATTGTGGTTTCCGCCTCGGTCAATTCGCCATAAGGCTCAAACAGCATCACGGCGGCATCCACCTCCGTGACGGTGTCTTTTGCAGCTTTTGCCATGCGCTCGCCCAGCTTTGTGCGCGGTTTATGAATGCCGGGCGTGTCTAAAAACACATATTGCACAGCACCCTGCGTAAGGATGCCTGTAATACGCGTGCGCGTGGTTTGCGGCTTTGCGGTGACAATGGCCACCTTTTCGCCCACCAGGCGATTCATTAACGACGATTTCCCAACGTTAGGGCGCCCCACGAGGGCAACAAAAATCGACTTTGTAGCTTCTTGCAAAAAATTATCCTCTTTTCTTAAAAATAAACAAATAGCTGCTAATCAGCATCAGCACAAGACCCGCCAAAGCAAGCAGATTTTGTGCAAAAAACGTGAAAATACGTGAAAATGCAGCCAAATCCCAAAACAGTAATATCCCGCATACTAGCGCCGCAATGCAAAACACCAGCACGGCACCCGCCGCCATATCCTTTACTGCGCCTGCTGTCATATAGCGAAAAGGCTCTGGATTTGCCGCCGTGCGCTCGATGCTGGAATTAACCAGCTCCAGTGCAAAAACGCCGCCCACCAAAATGGTGATAAACGCATATTCGATTTTGCCAAAATCGTAAAACAACGAAAACAGATATACATAAAAAGCCGCGCACAAATGAAAGCGCAAATTGCGCTCCTCTTTTATGGCGCGGCGAATGCCACTGAAAGCATATCGAAATCCGTTAAAAAAACTGTGTGGCATACGATTTATACCATGTCGGAGCTATAGGATACCGTGCGCGGCAGCCCAAGCTGAATTAATGCAGCTTCTTCTTTTTCCCGCATTTTCACGGCCTCTAGGCCGCCCGCCTCATGGTCGTATCCTAACAGGTGAAACATTGAATGTACTGTCAAAAACGCAACCTCGCGTTGCAAAGTATGTCCGTAAATATCCGCCTGCTCCACTGCTTTTTCCAGCGATATTACAATATCACCAAGCATAGCGGCGCCGGTTTCTTTGTTTTCGTCATACACACCGTTTTCTCCAAGTGGAAAGCTTAACACATCGGTGGGCACAGGTTTTGCACGATATTGCTCGTTTAGCTGCGCAATTTCCGCATTGTCCACAAAGGTAACGCTGACCTCGGTGGGCTTTTCAAATTTTTCAAATTCCAGCACGGCGTTGCAGGAACGGCGAATCAATATTCGCAGACCTGACGGCACTTTTACTGTTTTTTGATTATTGGTGATATAAACTTTATGCGACATACTTCTGTCTCCTATACTGTATTTTTATTAGCAGATGCTTTTTCATAAGCTTTGATAATTTCCTGTACAAGACGATGACGCACAACGTCTTGCTCTGTAAAATGCACCTGTGAAATGCCTGTTATATCTGCAAGCACTGTCAGCGCATTCACAAGACCCGAGCGCGTTTTATCGGGCAAATCGATTTGCGTCACATCGCCCGTCACAACCACCTTTGAGCCTGTACCCATGCGCGTTAAAAACATTTTCATCTGTTCAGGCGTTGTGTTTTGCGCTTCGTCAAGAATGATAAATGCATCGTCCAGCGTACGCCCGCGCATATATGCCAGCGGCGCCACTTCAATCATTTGCTTTTCAAACAATTTTTGAAAATTTTCTTGCCCAAGCATATCAAATAAAGCATCGTATAATGGGCGTAAATATGGATCCACCTTATCTTGCATGTCCCCTGGCAAAAAGCCCAGCTTTTCCCCCGCCTCTACCGCAGGACGTGTAAGCACGATGCGCGTTACCTCGTGCGCTTTAAACGCTTTTACCGCCATTGCAACTGCCAAATAGGTTTTGCCCGTTCCGGCAGGGCCTACGCCAAAGGTAATCGGGTTTTGGCGAATGGCATTGATATATTCCTTTTGCCCCAGTGTTTTGGGGCGCACGGGACGCCCGCGCGAAGTGATTACCAAAAAATCGCCTGTTAAATCCTTTGCTTTTTCCGCATCGCCCGCACTGGCAAGCGCAATACAATAGCGCACGGTTTGCTCTTCAAGCGGCGTGCCATTGCGATAAAGGGTAAGCATGGCATTGATTGCTTTTTGTGCGCTATCAATCGAAAGCGGTTCGCCCGTCAGCTTGATTTCTGTACCGCGATACACAGCTGTAACGCCAAACTCTTTTTCCAGCAATCGGATATTTTCATCACAACTGCCAAACAGCGCAAGCGCTATATCTATGCTGTCAACCTCGATATGCTTTTCTGCCATTCGAGCACCCTTTCTATGAATCAGTTAAAATCTTTAGGCCGTGGCAGAGCCACATGGCCAATAATAAGCGCATAGCTATATAGCTATGCGCTTATTATACCACAAACCGAAAGATTTTAAAGGTATTGATGAAAGATTTTTCCTGAAATTTTACTGCATATTCCATTTCTTATGAATATTCCGCAATATTTGCCCTTGCGCTCACGGAAAGACGATAATAAAGCATGCCGTTTTCGCATCGAATATCCTCGCTTTGCGCAATGATTTGCGCTTCGGGTAAATCACTTTTTAACGCTGTCATAACCTTATATCGTGCAAATTGCGTTGCCTCCTGTTCGTTTATCACAAAACGTGCATTGCGCTGCGAACGAATTTGTCGCTCTTCAATCGTGACAGGAAGATGAAATCCCGCGATGGTCAGCGGATATCGCAGCACAGTTTCGCTGCCCTGCGCAGCAGACAGTGCGGTTTTATATAGCGGAATCTTCTTTTTGAGAAAGTATAAAGTATACTGGCTTTTAGCTTTACACAGCGGCACCGTTGCTTCGTATTCCAATGGCTGCGCAAATTCATAGGTTTTTTCTACATCCGCATATATTTTTGCCTGCACGTGGATGGTTTGCAGTTTGCCGCCGGCGTCTTGCCGCGTAGCACTTACCATGATATCGCCTTTGCCTACCGATTGCCCCTCGCATACCTGTAAAAACCCGCCGGATAAATCAATTTTTCGGATAATGCCATCACATTTTGCCACTACATTTTGCTCTGTGCGCATAAACACTTCGGGCTTTGGCGTAATGTCGGTTTTTTCTACCACCAAACGCCCTTTGATAAAGTTTAACGTGATCCATGCGATATCCTTTGACCGTATAACAATTTCTTTTTCTACGGCAGCAAAATCCTTTTTACTGGCAAATGCACCCTCATAGATGCCCCTATCATATAGCGCACTGCGAACCTCGGCAATTTGTGCATTTGTAAAATTGTAAAATCGGATT
>JAGPHI010000226.1 GCA_018055565.1 Oscillospiraceae bacterium
GCGTGGTACCCATTGGCACCTCCACAAGGCCGGTGTTTTTAATTTTGCCGCCCAGTGCAAATACCTTCGTGCCCTTGCTTTTCTCGGTGCCGATGGCCTTAAACCACTCGCTGCCCTCTAAGATGATGCGCGGCACGTTGGCGTAGGTTTCAACGTTGTTTAAGATAGTGGGTTTGCCAAAAAGGCCCTTTTGCGCAGGGAAAGGCGGGCGCGGGCGCGGCTCGCCGCGCTTGCCTTCAATAGAGGTCATCAAAGCGGTTTCTTCGCCGCACACAAACGCGCCGGCGCCAAGCTTGATTTCTACATCGAAATTAAAGCCGCTTTCAAAAATATTGTCGCCCAAAAGGCCATATTCGCGCGCTTGGTTAATGGCAATTTCTAAGCGATTTACCGCGATGGGATATTCTGCGCGGATATACACATAGCCCTTAGAAGCGCCAATGGCATAAGCGGCAATCGCCATAGCCTCCAGCACCACATGCGGGTCGCCCTCTAAAACCGAGCGATCCATGAATGCGCCGGGGTCGCCCTCGTCGGCGTTGCAGCATACATATTTTTGGTCGCTTTCGTTGCCGGCTGCCAGCTTCCACTTTAAGCCAGTGGGGAAGCCGCCGCCGCCGCGCCCGCGCAGGCCGGAATCTAAAATGCAATCAATAACATCCTGCGGCTTCATCTCGGTAACAACCTTGCCAAGCGCACGATAGCCGTCGAATGCGATGTATTCGTCGATGTTTTCGGGGTTGATTACGCCGCAGTTACGCAGCGCGATACGCATTTGCTTTTTGTAAAATGCGGTGTCGTCAAGGCTTTTTACGATGCCGTCTTCCTGTACGGTTTCGTCATACAAAAGGCGCGTGACGGGGCGGCCCTTTAAAAGGTGCTCCTTCACGATTTCGCAAACGTCTTCCTCCTTGACCATGCTGTAAAAGCTGCCTTCGGGGTAAATTACCACGATGGGGCCTAACGCGCAAAGGCCAAAGCAGCCTGTGCGGATAACCTTTACTTCCGCTTCAAGGCCGGCAGAGATAATCTCGCGCTCAAACGCGGCGTGGATTTTATCGCTGCCCGAGGAGGTGCAGCCCGTGCCGCCGCAAATCATTACATGGCTTCTAAACATTCCGTCTTCCTCCCTTATCTTGCGCCGATGGTAAATTCCGCAACAGGTGCGCCGCCGATTAAGTGCTCGGCAACCACGCGCCGCGCTTTATCGGCCGTCATTTTCACATAAGTAACCTTCTCTTTGCCGGGCACAAACACCTCAACAACCGGCTCGTACTGGCAAATGCCAATGCAGCCCGTTTGTGTAACCAGCACGCCCGAAACCTCACGGCGGGCAACTTCCTCGGTAAACGCATTCAGCACAGGGCGTGCGCCGGCAGCGATGCCGCAGGTGGCCATGCCCACTACTACGCGCACGGAATCATGCGCGGCTTCGCGCGTGTCCACGGTTTGGCGCATTTTGTCGCGGATTGCGGCAAGTTCTTCTAAGCTTTTCATAGGACAATACTCCTTTTCAATATTTCGTTTGAGTGCTCTTCCAGATATTCGCGCAGCCATACGGCCACCTCGGGCTCGGCAAAGGAAACGCCGCCGAGTATCTCGCGCAATTCGCGCGTGTCGGCACAAAACTCTGCCTTGTCGGCCCGCACGATAAACGTAAAATCAATATCGGGGTTGCATTGCAAAAGCGCGGCAATGGTTTCGCCCAGCGCCCCAATGGGTGCAAGGTCGATATGCCCCAACGTAAACGTGGCCGTCACCGTGGTGCCCACGCCCAGCGCAGATTCAATGGCAAAGGTGCCATCGGTCATCTCGGCCGCCATTTTTAAAAACGGCAGGCCCAGCCCCACCTTGCGGGTTTTGCGCCCAGTGCAGAACGGATCGGTCACGCGGGCAAGGGTGTCTGCGCTCATGCCGCAGCCGTCGTCGGCTATGGTAAGCGTCAGGCGCTTTTGCGCGGTGTCGGCCGCGAGGGTAATGCAAATCAGCTTTGCGCCTGCCGCCACCGAATTTTCGGCGATGTCAAGCACATTCATGCTTAATTCTTGCATCATGTCTTACGCGTATTTTGCAAGGATTTCGTCCAGCTCGTCGCCGGTCAGACGCCCGTAAACATCTTCGTTAATTGTAAGCACAGGGGCAAGGCCGCACGCGCCGATACAGCGGCATGCGTCTAAGCTAAATTTGCCGTCGGGCGTGCATTCGCCGCCGCCAATTTTTAGCTTTGTTTGCAAATCATCGTAAATTTTGCCGCTGCCTTTTACATAGCACGCAGTGCCGAGGCAAACCGAGATTTTGTATTCGCCCTTCGGGCAAAGCGTAAACTGCGAATAAAACGTGGAAATTCCATAGATTTCGGCAAGTGGACGGCCTAAATCATTCGCCACGATTCGCTGCACCTCAATGGGCAGATAACCGTAAATTTCCTGTGCCTTCTGCAAAGCTGGCATCGCAACGCCCGGCTCTGCTTTGTGTGCGAGGAGCCAAGCTTTCAGCTGGGCTTCTTGTTCTTTTGTGCCGGCAAAGGGCACGGTGGAAAAGCGCCTCATAAAAAATCCTCCTGTTTCTGTAGCCTTTAGCTGATAAATATATAACAATATTTATACGTTTCTAAGTATAGCAGATCAGCGCTTAAAAAACGACAAATAAATCATTTTTACCCACTAATAAAAACATAGAAATTTTATAATAAAAACTATGCAAAATGACGATGAAAATTCACATTCGGGCACTTGCTTGTTTTTGCAATAACCTATATACTGAAAAGCAGACAGACAAAAAGTGAAAGCTGCGGCTTTCCCTTTGGGTTTTGCGCTTTGGCCGCAAAACGCAAAGCGGCCATTTGCCCTTGCGGGCAAAACAGCGCAATTCCCCTTAGAAAGGAAGTAAAAGTGAAAGCTGCCGCTTTCCCTTTGGGTTTTGCGCTTTGGCCGCAAAACGCAAAGCGGCCATTTGCCCTGCGGGCAAAACTAGCGCAATTCCCCTTAGAAAGGAAGTAAAAGTGAAAGCCACGGCTTTCCCTTTGGGTTTTGCGCTTGGCCGCAAAACGCAAAGCGGCCATTTGCCCTGCGGGCAAAACAGCGCAATTCCCCTTAGAAAGGAAGTAAAAGTGAAAGCTGCCGCTTTCCCTTTGGGTTTTGCGCTTTGGCCGCAAAACGCAAAGCGGCCATTTGCCCTGCGGGCAAAACTAGCGC
>JAGPHI010000014.1 GCA_018055565.1 Oscillospiraceae bacterium
CCGTGTGCAATGCATGCGTTACGGTGCCTCGCTTGCCTCAATTTCGCCCATATACTAAACGGCGGCCTCTATCACCGGCCCACTGGTGGGCCATTTGGCAAGATTAAGCGATTCGGCGGGTACTGGCTCTGTGTAGGCGCGGAAATAGGTGTTCAGCAATTCAGCCGTTTCGGCCTGTGCGCCCACCACAATGGAATTAGAGCCATAGTTTTCGGCTGCTCCGTATACGGGCATGCGGCACATCATAATGTTTTCGCTTGGCACGTTTAACAGCTTGAGGCCGAGGCCGACGCATTCGTTCATCGGCACCGACGCGTTGATGTAGGTGGCCACATAGGGTATCATCATCATTGCGTCTTTCACCGTTAGCTCGCGGAACTTGCGAAACAGGCCCGCGTAAAAATAGCGCTGCATTTCCAAACGGTCAATATCCGAGCGTTCAAAGCCCGCGCCGTGGCGGTTACGCACAAAAAATTCTGCCGCGTCGCCGTCCAGATTGCGCATGCCCTTTTCTAGCTTAGAGCCTTTGTATTCCATGTCGCGCGGCACATACACCTCGATGCCGCCAAAGGTGTTGATCAGATTTTTCAGCATGTCCATATCAACCGTGACATAATAATCAATGGGCAATTGAAATTGGTTGTGAATTACATCGGCAATCGCGCCAACCGGATTGCTTTTATCGGGCGCATTGTGATAAAGCGCGTTGATTTTGCCCGTGCCGCCCGTTGACAGCCCCTCGCCCACAAACAAATCGCGCGGGATTTGCAGCATGTTAAATCGATTGTTTTTCACGTCAAAATTGACATATAAAATCATGTCGGTCATCTTGGCGCTGCGCCCTTCTTCATAGTCGAGCCCCAGCACAAGAATATTGGCAACATCCCCTTTAAATTCGGGGGCTGCTTTGATTTCGTCTTTAATTATGCCCTCTTCGCCGCTGTTAATGCTGCCGCCCAGCCAAATATATAGCCCGCCCAGCGGCACAAGCACCACCAAAAGCACACAAAGCATCGCCACAAGGCATCCGCGCGTATTGCTTTTTTTCTTTCGGCGTTTGCCGTTTGCGCTGCCCTGTCGGGCGCCGCCTTGCCGCGCAGGGGCAGAACGGGCGGTGCTTGCATGCGCCGCTTTGGCTGTATTGATATTGCGTGGTTGATTATTGTTCAAAAGCAGTTCCTCCAAAATAGGCACTTTTCAGCGCTTCATAAGCGCGCACGGTTACTGCATCAAGGGGCTTGCCCTCTTCGCGCAGCCATTCAATCGAGATGCGCAGCGCCTCTAAAAGGCCCTCGTCCAGATTTTTTAAAACGCGCCCACGCAGATATTCTGCTTCGGGATATTCGCGCTCGGCGCTAACCATGTCGGCCATATAAATAATTTTTTCCAAACGCGACATGCCCACGCGCCCTGTGGAATGATAGCATATTGCGTTTAAAATATCCGTATCGACAACACCATATTCGGTTTTGGCCAGCACCGCCGCCGCCGCACCATGCCACACACAGGGCGGGCGCGTTTCGATGGCTTGCGCTTTTGGGTCGTCAGCCGTTATTATAGCATCATTTGCAATAATCTGCAATAATTCCGCTTTGGGGCGTTCTTTGGCAATGTCGTGCAAAAGGGCGGCAATCGCCGCGTTATTGGTGTCTTCGCCGTAAAGCTTTGCCAGCTGCACCGCCATTTTTTCCACACAGAGTGTGTGTTCGTATCGCTTTTGCGATAAGTTTTTTTTAGCAAGCGAACGCGCCGCTTTTTTTGTAATCAAATCCGATTCCCCATTTTATATACATTTTGCAAATACCCATGCTTTGCAGCATCATTGGCGGCGGCGCGCTTTGCGCGCTATGGTGATATGGTGTTTATTGCTGTGCGCATTCGCTGTAAAGCTGATGCTGTGCAATCATTTTTGCCACCTGCGGCGGCACAAGCTGCGTGATATCCGCGCCGCGGCACAGCGCCTCGCGCACAGCCGTGGACGAAAGGGGCGCAGGCTCTGCCTTTGTAAGCAGCACGCGCCCGCCTTTGGCCGCAAGCGCCTTTGCCGCAAGGCGCACCGCGCGCATGTCGGCATCCTGCCTATTTTGCACCACCAATGTAACGCATGCCAGCAGTGTTTGCCACTCGCGCCACTCGGTAAAATATAAAAGCATATCGCCGCCCATGCAAAAATAGAAACGCGCATTCGGATAGTTTTGCATCAGCGTGTGCACAGTATCGATTGTGTAAGAGCGCCCACCGCGCAAAAGCTCCATCGGCTCTACCTCGCCGCCAGGCACGGCAGCGGCAAGCGCCTCGCACATGGCAAGGCGCAAAGCCCCCGATGTTTTCGCGGCATCCTTATGCGGCGGCAACGCCGCGGGAATCACCAGCGTTTTGTCGGGCGACACCAGCGCGTGCGCATTTTGCAAAAGCGATACGTGCCCGTTGTGCACAGGGTCAAACGTGCCGCCAAACAGCAATATATTCTGCATCATTTGCGTTTTTGATAAGCCTTTGTGTCCGACGCCGCGCCTTTTTTGTAATCGGACTGATACGGGGCTTTGCGCGCTGGTTTTGCGGCAGATTTGGCACCGGATTTGGCGCCAGATTTAGCGGCGGGTTTAGCGCTGGGCTTGCGCGCAGCTTTAGACGGATGCAATAAATCCGCAAATTTACTGTCTTTCTCTTTTTGCTTATACAGCACAAATTTAGAGCCGATTACCTGCACGCTGTCGCAATTGGCGGCCTCGGCCAAAAGGTCTGCGGCCTCCCTTGCGGAATAGGCGCTGGTTTCAAGCACTTTTAGTTTAATCAGCTCTCTTGCTGCCAAGCAGTCCACAACAGAGCGAATCAGCATTTCGTCAATCTCGCCTTTGCCCACTTGAAATACTGGATCAAGGCCGTTTGCTTCCTTGCGCAAAATTGCGCGTTCTTTGCTGGTTAACATATTGTTCTCCTAAAATTTTATTTCGTATCGCTCGTTTATGTTTCGGTAAAGCCAGCGGAAAGCGCACACGCGTGCGCCTCGCTAATCAGGGCGGGCAGCGCTTTTTCCAGCGCCGCAAGCGCCTTACCGCGATGGCTAATGGTGTCTTTTTCGTCGTCGGATAGTTCGGCATAGCTTCTGCCGCCATATTGCGGCACAGTAAAAATCGGGTCATATCCAAAGCCGTTTGTGCCTTTGCGGGCAAAGCCCACCTCGCCTTTGCACACGCCTTTGGCAAGCAAATGCCGATTGCCAGGAAGCGTCACGGCCACCACGCTAACAAATTGCGCCGCGCGTTTATCCTGAGGCACATCGCGCATAGAAAGCAAAAGCTTGTCGTTATTGGCTTCGTCGTCACCATGCACGCCCGCGTATCGTGCCGAATACACGCCCGGCGCGCCGCCCAGCGCCTCTACTTCAAGGCCCGAATCGTCCGCTATGGTGGGCTTATTTGTTAGCTTACAAATGGTGTCGGCCTTTAGCTTTGCATTTTCGCTAAAGGTTTCACCCGTTTCCTCCACCTCTACGGCAAGGCCCGCCTCTTGCAGGCTGCATACAGTATGCCCCATTCGCACTAAAATGCGGCGCAGCTCCTTAAGCTTGCCTTGATTATTGGTGGCTGCAATAAATTCCATGTAAAATCTGTTCCTTTCTTGGGGCTTGTGCCGTTTTGCCCCCGCGCTGCCTTGTGCAGGGCACAAAAGCGGGCGTAAATGCGGGCACAAAAGCGGACGTAAATGGGACGTAAAGGCGTTTTGCGCCTTGCGCCTATTCCTCGCGCAAAAACAGCGCATTTACAAACGCGCCTGCGTCAAACGGCATCAAATCGTCCATGCCCTCGCCCACGCCCACAAAGCGCACAGGCAAGCCAAGCTTTGCTTTTACACTGATTACCGCGCCGCCCTTTGCCGTGCCATCCAGCTTTGTTAAGATAATGCCCGTGGCGTTTGCCGCCTCGATAAAGCTTTCGGCTTGATTGATGGCGTTTTGCCCTGTTGTGGCGTCCAGCACCAAAAGGGTTTCCACGCTGGCTTTATCGCATGCCTTTGTTACCACGCGGCTAATTTTAGCAAGCTCGTCCATCAAGTTTTTTTTGTTGTGCAGGCGGCCCGCTGTATCGCAAATTACAATATCATACCCGCGCGATGCCGCCGCAGAAACCGCATCAAAAATAACCGCCGCGGGGTCAGCCCCTTCGGCATGTTTGATTACCGGCACATCTGCGCGCTCGGCCCAAACGCAAAGCTGCTCGCTTGCCGCAGCGCGAAAGGTATCCCCCGCCGCCAGCATCACGCGCCTGCCCTCTTCTTTATACAAATGCGCCAGCTTTGCAATGGATGTGGTTTTGCCAACGCCGTTCACGCCGATGACCAAAATAACAGCCGGCATGCCATCCATATGCATTTCGGTGTCGCTGTTGACCATTTTGAAAATAATCTCTTTCAGCGCCTCCAGCGCACCGGAACCTGTTTTGATGAAATTGCGGCGCACCTCGCCGCGCAGCTCCTCCACAAGCTTTGCTGCGATATCGGCGCCTGTATCGGCCAAAATTAATTGTTCTTCCAGCTCGTCATAAAGCTCGTCGGTGATTTCGCCTGCATTCACCATCTCGCTGATAGCGCCAAAAATATTGTTGCGCGTTTTGCGCAAACCCTCGCCCAGTTTATCAAAAAAGCCCATAGCGCGCCCCCTATCGTGTTTTATTTGCGGGCGGATATGGAATCCGCCCCTACAGGATGTGTTTGCGGGTGGATATGCAAAGCCGTCCATGTGTTTTACGTTTGCGGGCGGATATGGATTCCGCCCATACATTTACGCGCGGGTGTAAAAGCCGCCCACGCAATTACGAAACAAGGCTGGCATCCACATTCGCAAGGTCAAGCTTCAGCAGCTTCGACACGCCGTCCTCTTGCATGGTAACGCCGTAAAGCACATCCGCTTCTTCCATTGTACCACGCCGATGTGTAATAACAATGAACTGTGTATGCCCTGTGATGCGGCGCAGATATTGCGCATAGCGCGTAACGTTCACGTCGTCAAGCGCCGCTTCAATTTCATCCAAAATGCAGAACGGCGCAGGATTTACCGCCAAAATTGCAAAATAAATGGAAATCGCCACCAGCGATTGCTCGCCGCCCGACAGGCTTTGCAGATTTTTGATGATTTTGCCCGGCGGCGCCACTTCAATTTCGATGCCGCTTTCTAGGATATCCTCGGTGTCCGTTAGCGTTAATTCTGCCGTGCCACCGCCAAAAAGCTCGGTAAAGATGCGTTTAAAATTCTTATTGATATTGGCAAAGCTGTCTGCAAACATCGCTTTCATCTCGGTGCAAAGCCCAGCAATCATTTTCTCCAGCTCGGCCTTGCTTTTCTCTACATCGCCTACCTGCGTGCGCATAAATTCGTATCGCTGCGACACCTCGGCATATTCTTCGATGGCGCCCACATTTACATTGCCCAGCGCCTTGATGCGCCCGCGCACCTCGCCCACCAAACGGCGCAGCTCGGTAATCGTGTCAAACTCTACGCACAGGCCCTGCGCATCGCCGAGTGTTAGCTCATATTCTTCCCAAAGCTTTGCGATGGTTTGGTCATACTCGGTTTCAAGCGCCGTTTTGCGCTCGGTTAAGCGCGCCACCTCGCGCGAGAGCTCCTCGCGCTTATCGGTAATCTGGCGCACAAGCGCGGTTTGCCCCGTAATTTCGCCCTCTTTTGCAAGGCGTTTTTGCGTGGTTTCGCGGATTTGCTCTTCGCGCTGCTGTATTTGCGCGCGGCTTTGCGCCACTGCGCCTTGTATGGCGGCAATTCTTTCGGTATTGGCTGCATTTAACGCATCTAAACGCGCAAGATTTTCCTGCACGGCCACGCGGCGTGCCGCGCTTTCGCCTGTGCGCCCCGCAAGGCTTACAAGCGCGCTTTTGTGCAAATCGATATCTTTTTCCAGCGAAAGGCGCTGCATTTTATGGTCGGAAAGCTCGTTTGCAAGGCGCGCGCGCGTTTCGTTAAAGCCATCATCGTCGCCCGAAATGGCCGACATTTCTGTTTCCAAAAGCGTCACTTCTGCATTGGCCGTTTGCATTTCCTGTTCCGCCTTTTCAAAGGCGGCGGCGCTATCGGCAATTTGCTTTTCAAGGCCTTTGCGCTCTGCGTCCAGCGCTTGCATCGTGGCATTGGCATTGGCCAGCGCTGCCGTAATGCGCGAAAGCTCCACTTCGCAGCGGATTTTATCGCCGCCCGCCGTGATGGCCTCGCTGTCGGTTGCCGTTAATTCGGCGGTAAGCGCGTTCACCTCGGCCTTTACTGTATCGGTGGCATCCTCGGCTTCGCTGCGCTGCTTTGTCAGCTTTGCTACCTCGGCGCGCAAATCGTCGATCTCTTGCTTGCGCGAGAACAGCCCCGCCGAGCGCGACACGCTGCCGCCCGTAAACGAGCCGCCCGCATTGATTACCTGCCCATCCTGCGTAACAATGCGGTTATGATAATCGAGCGCGCGCGCAATGCGCGATGCTTCGTTGATATCGTCCACCACGATGATGCGGCCCAAAAGGTTGGAAACCACGTTTTCGTAGCGTTTATCATAGCTTACCACCTCGGCCGCACATACCGCAGAGCCGGAAAGCTTGGATTTGTCAAAATAGCTGCCTTTCATGGTATCCAGCGGCAAAAATGTGGCACGGCCAGCCTTTTCGTCGCGCAACATGGCCATTGCGGCCTTTGCGGCGCTTTCGTTTTCCACCACCACGTTTTGCAGTGCAAAGCCCAGCGCGGTTTCTATCGCGATTTCGTAGCCACTTTTTACGGTTAATATCGAGGATACAGGCCCCAAAATGCCGCGCAAGCGATGATCGCGCGCAGCCTTGATAACGGTTTTTACGCTGCTTTGAAAGCCATCAAGATTTTTTTCAAGCTCTTGCAGCATCGCGGCGCGCTGCGTGGCAGATTCAATAGCGCGGGCAATGCCCTGCTCTTTTTCATCGGCGGCTGCCAGCAGCTTTTTGCGGCTTTCCAGCTTCATGGAAAGGCCTGTTTTGATATTTTCAAGCCTTGAAAGCGTGTCGGTGGTTGTTTGCAAAAACGCGTCTGTTTCGGCCTTTTCGGTATGCAATGCGGCAAGTGCAGCGGCGTTTTCTTCGCTTTGTGTGGCGGCTGTGGCAAGGCGCTGCTTGGCCGCTTCTGCGCCGGATTGCGCCGCAGCGGCGCTTACTTTATTGGCCGTGATGCTGGTTGACAGCTCCACAATGCGCGCGGCCACCACGCCGCGCCTCTCGCCCGTGGCGGCGCTTTTGGCAAGCAGCTCCTCTAGCAAAGCATCGGTTTTTTGGATGCGCACAAGTAGCGCGGCAATCTCTTCTTCGCACGCGGCAATGGCCGTTTTATGCGCGGTGGCCTCTGTTTCGATGGCTTCGCCGCCAAGCGCGCTCTCGCTAAGTTCCTGCGTTAAATTGGCAATGCTTTCACTATTATGCGCAATATCGTTGTTTAAAACAGCAATCTGCGCGTCGCAGCCCGACGCCTCTTCGGTAATGGCGCGGATTTCGGCGTTTAAACGCTCGATATCCACTATCATGCGCTGAATTTCCTCGCGCACGGCGGCGGTGTCTGCGTCCAGCTTGTCCATTTCATCGCTTTGCCTGTCGTAATCCTGCGTAGCAATTTCAATTTTGCGCTGCTGGTCGCGCACGGAATCCTTTGCTTTATGTATTGTGTCCACCCAAAGCGTTACCTCGTAGCTTTTGCGCTTGTCGGACAGTTCTAAAAATTGCTTTGCCTTTTTGCTGTCGCGCTCTAAGGGGCCCACGCGCTCTTCCAGCTCCGATAAAATGTCGCGCAAGCGCAAAAGATTGTCCTCGGCGCTTGCCAAACGGCGCTCGGCCTCATTTTTGCGATAGCGATACCGCGCGATGCCGGACGCTTCTTCAAAAATTTCGCGGCGCTCATTGCTTTTTGCGCCCACAATTTCCGAGATGCGCCCCTGCCCGATGATGGAATATCCGTCGCGCCCAAGCCCTGTATCCAAAAACAGCTCGTAGATATCCTTTAAGCGCACATTTTGCCCGTTAATGCTGTATTCGCTTTCGCCCGAACGATAATATTTGCGCCCGATAATCACTTCATCGTTGTCCACGTCCACGCGCCTGTCGGTGTTGTCCACGATTAAATTAACAGCCGCAAAGCCCATTGCGCTGCGCTTTTGCGTGCCGCCAAAAATTACGTCTTCCATCTTGCCGCCGCCGCGCAGCTGCTTAGAGCTTGTTTCGCCCAGCACCCAGCGAATGGCATCGGAAATATTGCTTTTGCCGCTGCCGTTGGGGCCTACCACAGCGGTAATGCCATTATCAAACGTTACCTTTGTGCGGTCTGGGAACGACTTGAAGCCTTGTATTTCCAGTGCTTTTAATACCATACCGATACCGTTCCTTTCACGGCCTGTTCCGCTGCGCGGCGACGGCCTATTGTTTTTGCCATGTAAAAGCCCTGCCGGTAAGCGCAGGGCTTTCGGTAATGCTTATCTGATAGCCGTTTTCTTGAAAACGGCGTATATTTGCGTTTTTTTGCCCCGCCGCATTCGAGCGCATACCGAGAGCAACAGTAATATTATACCGCCCAGCGGCTTCGGCGTAAAGCTTTTTTGCGATTGCGGCATAATATATTTCGGCTTCGCACAGCTGGCGAAACGCAGGGTGATATGGCCCTGCCACCACGCGCGCGCAAAGGCCTTCATCGGCCGCAAGCCCCATGCGAATCACGCGCACATTTGCGCCCTCGCACAGCAAAAGCAGCTGCGCCGAGATAGACACCGCTTCTTGCAGTGTAAGTGGGGTATATGCGCCCTCTTGATAAAGGCGCGCAAGCGCTGTGCCACGCAGCGTAACGGCAGGATAAATGCGCATGGTGTCGGGTGCAAGCTGCAAAAGCTGCATCAGCGTGTTCACCGCGCCGTCGCGCGCGTTTTCTTCGCCATAAAGCCCCGGCATCATCTGTAAACCCAGCGAAAAACCGCCTTGCTTAATTAGCCGTGCGGCGCAGCGCACATCCTCGGCGCTGTGGCCGCGCGCGTTTTTGCGCAGCACGGTGTCGTCCATGCTTTGCGCGCCCAGCTCAATGGCCGTAACGCCAAAGCAGGACAGCTCTTGTAAAATTTGCGCATCAATGGCATCGGGGCGCGTGGAGATACGAATGCCCTTACAGCGCCCCGCTTTGATAAATGGCTGCGCCGCGCACAGCAACGCGCGGCGGTATGCCGCATCAATGGCCGTAAAGCTGCCGCCAAAAAACGCAATTTCGGTGTTTGCCGCGGCCTGTGTGTGCGCGGCGGCATCGGCGTGTGCGATGGCCTGCGGTTGCGCGGCGGATTGCATTTGTGCGGCGGCATCGGCGGCTTTTGGCAAAAAGCGTTCGCACAGCGCCGTCACTTCTTCGGGCGTGGGCGGCGCTTGCTGCGCCGTGATGGCGCGCTGGTCGCAAAAGCTGCAATGCGCAGGGCAGCCCGCGTGCGGCACAAAAATGCTTAAATTAGCATGTTTCTTCATACTGTTTCCGCTTCTTAATAGCCCATTAAGGAAAGCGCTTCCTTTGCGGCGGCCTGCTCGGCAGCTTTTTTGCTGTGCCCCTCGCCAGTGCTGATACGATTGGAATTTAAATACACTTCCACCGTAAAGCTTTTGTTATGGTCGGGCCCATGCTCGGCAGCTACATGATAGCGCAGGCGCTCCTCGGGGTTTTGCTGCACAATTTCTTGCAAGCGCGTTTTATAATCCTCTTCGGCGGCAGATTCCGTTAGCGTGGAGGTGACAAACGGCAAAATAAATGCACGTGCGGCCTCAAGGCCGGAATCTAAATAAATGGCGGCGATTACTGCCTCAAACGCGTCCGAAACAATGCTTGCGCGCTCGCGCCCGCCCGCCTTTTCTTCCCCGCGCCCCAATTGCAAAAAGCTGCCAAGATGAATTTTTTTGGCAAATTCAAACAGTGCGCTTTCGCATACAAGGCTTGCGCGCATGCGCGTTAATTCGCCCTCGGCAAGGTTTTTATGTGTGTATAAATAATCTGCCACCACAATTGACAGCACGGAATCGCCCAAAAATTCCAGCCGTTCATTGCTGCGCAGATGGTGCCGCGCTTCATTGGCATAGGAGGTATGCGTAAGCGCGTTTTCCAAAAGCTGTTTATCTTTAAACGTGTAGCCGATGTTTTTTTCAAGCTCGGTCATGGTGTTTCTTCCTTTCCAAAAAGCCAAAAGCGAATGGCTTGCAAGGGTGCTTTGTGCAGTGTGCGCGTTTTGCTTGTTTTGCTCGCTTGGCAAAACAGGCGATGCACTGCGGTAAGCGCTTTGCTGTGCGCAGCCCTAAGATGACAATGCTTTGCAGTGTGCCTTATTCCTCTGCGTCGTCTATAACGCGCGTTTGCAGCGCCTCGGCCATCGCTTCAATGGCCTTGTTTTCGCAGCATTCCTTTGCTTGGCGAATGGCATTTTTAAACG
>JAGPHI010000227.1 GCA_018055565.1 Oscillospiraceae bacterium
GGTGGAGATTGAAGCGACACAGGAACATACGGTGCAATAAATTTGCATTTTTGTTTTGTGTTTCGCCCATCATCTAAAGCGCAATTGCCACGCGTGGCAACTCAGCGCAACGCCCCAAGAAAGGAATGGTCATGGTAATGGATAATTTCATCGGTAAACGTCTGGACGGCCGCTATCAAATTGAAGAGCTAATCGGCGTTGGCGGCATGGCAAATGTTTATAAGGCGATGGATTTAAAGGACGAGCGCTATGTAGCCGTTAAAATTCTGCGCGAGGAGTTTTTGGATAACGAGGAGCTTGTGCGCCGCTTTAAAAACGAATCAAAGGCAATTGCCGTGCTCAATCATCCCAATATCGTCAAGGTGTTTGACGTTAGCGTGTCTGATAAATTGCAATTTATTGTGATGGAATACATTGACGGCATGACATTGCGCGAATATATGGATCATCGCGCAGAGCCGCTTACCTATAAAGAAGCGCTGTTTTTTGTGTCGCAAACGCTTTTGGCGCTGGAACATGCGCACGAAAAGGGCATTGTGCATCGCGATATCAAGCCGCAAAACATCATGCTTTTGCAGGATGGCACCATCCGCGTAATGGATTTTGGCATCGCGCGGCTTTCGCGTGCGCAGGGCGCCTCTACCTTGACGGATAAGGCCATCGGCTCTGTGCATTATATCAGCCCCGAGCAGGCGAAGGGCGATGTTACCGACGCAAAGGCCGATATATATTCCGTGGGCATTATGATGTACGAAATGCTTTCGGGTAAGCTGCCGTTTGAATCCGACAGCACGGTGTCTGTGGCCATTAAACAGATTTCCGATGTGGCAAAACCCCTTCGCGAGATTAACCCCGATGTGCCCGCCGCGCTGGAATCCATTGCGGCAAAGGCAATGGCAAAAGAGCCGTCACAGCGTTTTCAAAGTGCACGTGCGATGCTTTTGGACATTGATGAATTCAAAAAAAATCCCAGCATCAGTTTTGATTACAAATATTTAAGCGCACCGGCGCAAACGAGGTATATTGATAAAATTGTGAAAAAATCCAACACAACACGCACGTCCGCCGGCGAAAAGGCGGAAAAGAAAAAAGTGCATTACGGATTGCCAATTATGGCGGGCATGGCGGTTGCGTTTGCCGTTGGCGCGGCCATTTTGGTGTTTATGATTTTCAAGCTGTCGGGCAACCCGTTGTTTAATGATAAAATTGATGTGGACATGCCCAATTTTATCAATGCAACAATGGCCGATGTGAAAAACAATGCCGAATGGCAAAAAAACTTTAAGTTTGTTTACGAAGAAAAATATAACGATGCACCGCAAGGTACTGTGTATGACCAATTTCCCAAATACGGCAAAAAGGTTAAAGAAGGTGCTAAGGTAACGCTGCGCGTTAGCAAGGGCGTTGAAATGGTTACCGTTCCGGATGTTGGCGGCAAGGAAAAGGATGCTGGGCAAGCGAAGCTGAAGGAACTGAAATTTCATATCGTATTTCGCCGCGAGGTAACCGATACGGTGCCCGTTGGCAAAATTGTGCGCACAGAGCCTGCGGCGGGCGAGCAGGTAAAAGCGGGCTCTACCATTGCGGTTTACGTCAGCCAGCCCAAGCGCGAAACCGATACTACAACACCCACAATCACGAATATTGACCTTGAAAGCGCCAAGCTTTTGCTTTCTAAATCCTCGTTGGTGCTGGGCACCATCACAAAAAAAGAAAGCGAAGTGCCTGTAGGCACAGTATTAGAGCAAAGCCCCGCGGCCGACACGCCTATCAAAATTGGGCAGCCGGTAAATGTGGTGATTTCCGAGGGCTTAATTCCGCGCACGCGCAAGGTTACTGTGAAATTTGACGCAAAAGTAAACGCGGGCATTTGGACGGCCAGCTTCGAGGAAGAACGCCCCACCTTTACAACGCAAGACGGCGTAGCTGTTGAATGGCCCATGTCGTTCACGTCTACAGGCGGGGATAAACCCGTTACCATTAAGGGCCCTGGCGGCGAAAAAACCGTTATTATTAACTTTTCTGCAACGGGCGCTGACCAAGTGGTAGAATTTTCGGGCACATTTGAGCCCGTTACCAATCGCACCCTAACGGTCAATTTTGCAAACACCGTCAACGCGGGCGTGTGGACGGCCACTATGAACGGTGTTTCCAGCACCTTTACTACACAGGACGGCGTTGCCGCCGTGTGGACCATTGCGCTGTCAGGCAAAGGCAAAATGCCCATTACCGTTTCTGGCCCGGGCGGCAGCCTTACAGCAGAAGTCGATTTCACGCCCACGGGCACAAACCCTGGCGCTATGAACTTTACGGGCACATACTCGCCCCCGCCTCCACCACCAAGCAGCACAGCGCCACCGCCATCGCCAACGCCACCTCCGGTTACGCCTTAAAATAGCTATTTTGCGCAAAAAAGGCAAGCACAACAGATTTTGGATGGTTCATTAAAGGAGAAGCATGTTCACAAGCTATATTATCAAGGGCATCGGCGGCTTTTATTATGTAAAAACCGCCGACGCCATATTGGAATGCAAGCCAAAGGGCATCTTTCGCAAGCGGCGCATCACACCCGTTGCGGGCGATTTTGTTACGGTTACCGAGGATGGCGGCACATGGGTAATCACCGATATTCTGCCGCGCAAAAACGTGTTTGTGCGCCCGCCCATTGCCAATGTAGACAGCTTTTTCATCGTTGTCAGCACGGTGCAGCCGGTGCCCAGCACGCTGATTATTGATTCGCTTTCCGCAATAGCGGTGGATAAAGGCGCAAAGCCCTATCTGATTATCACCAAAAACGATTTAGGCGCGGCCGATTTTATTCAAACAGCTTACGCCTCAAGCGAAATTCCGGTGCTGGTGGCAAACGCGCAAACAGGGGAAGGCATTGGCGAAATAACAGCGCTTTTAAAAGACAAAATCTCTGTTTTCTGCGGCAATAGCGGCGTTGGCAAATCCACACTGTTAAGCGCGGTGCTGGGTGATAGGCAGCTTGCAGCGGCAGATATCAGCAAAAAGCTTGGCCGCGGCAAGCACACCACGCGCGAAGTGGAGCTTTTTGAAGCATGCGGCGGCCTTGTGGCCGATACGCCCGGCTTTGCCAGCTTAGAAATGGAAAAAGCAGCGCAGCTGCCAAAAGAAAATTTGCAATTTGCGTTTTTGGATATCAAACGCTATTTTGGC
>JAGPHI010000015.1 GCA_018055565.1 Oscillospiraceae bacterium
GATGATGATCGTGCAGGATAGCGATTGCCCTGCTACGGGAAACTGGGATGATTCTAATAACGTTATCGTTAAATCGGCGCTATTTTCTGCGGGTGGGTCCTCTGCATAGGCAATGGATGCCACCATTGAGAAAATCAGTGCTGTAATAAGTACCATGCCAATGCTTCGCTTAATTTGTGCCACTATCGTTCCTCCCTTACGTTTGCTTGTAAAGTATACTATGAGTGTACAACTTTACATGTGCAAAACAGGTAGAAACAAGAGAGATATGCGCTGGTTTCCATATGCATTTGTGCGCTAATTCGATAAATTTCGTCATTTTATAGAATAGGCATCAAAGCCACAAGGCTTTCTACACCAAGCAAACACTTTATCCATATAATAGGCTAGGAGAAATCTCTCCTTTGTACGAAAAAATTATATTGAAAAAGTGAGGTCATAAAATGGCAACGAGTGATTTGATCATAAGCGTTGTAACATCGTCACAATTTCCAATAGCAGGGCTGACATTATCGTATCTGATCAGCATCAAAAACGCTGGACCAGATTCTGCGGCCAATGTCAGTTTAACAACGCTTCTTCCAAGTGCATTTTTAAATCCTGAATTTGAAATTGGCGGCAATCCATCGCCGTGGGGCAGCCCTTATGATATAGGCACTATAAACGCAGGGCAAAAAATTGACGTAGGGCTATCGGGATTCATCGATTCGGCATCTGCCGGCCAAACACTGAGCTTAACGGCCAGTGCAACATCCTCTTCCACAGATCCAAACCCAGCCAATAACAGCGCCACCATAACCCGTGTTGTGGGCGAACGGGCAGATATCTCCATTATGAAAGATGTTACCAGTACCGTTTATAATCCGGGCGATGCTGTGCGGTACTTTATTTCCTATCAAAACATCGGCCCTTCCAATTCCAATGATGTAACGATAGAAGACAGCATCCCACCAGAGCTTACCAATGTGCAGGCTTCCATCAATTCCGGCGCTGCGCAAGCGTGGAACAGCCCGTATTCTTTAGGCACACTAAAACCCGCAGATTCCGGATATATCATCATCACTGGGACGTTGGCCCCCTCTGCTTTTGGTGAGATTAGCAATACTGCAAGCATTCAATCTTCTACGCTCGATGCCAATCTTGATGATAACGCGCATACCGTAACGATAGAAGTAACACCATCGGCTGATGTTTCTGTTATAAAAACGGCAAGCCCCGCTTCAGTAAAACCGAATGACGTTTTAACCTACAGCATTGTCGTAAAAAACGCAGGGCCCGCTGATGCGCAAAATGTTGTTTTGGCAGACACTGTGCCCGACAAGCTCACCAACGTGGAGTTTTCGATTGATGGCGGCGCACATTTTGCCGCTTGGCACAGCCCCTATATGATGGGAACAATAGGCATCGGCACCAGCAAAACCATTTTGATTCGCGGCACAGTTGCTGCATCTGCCACCGAAACAATGCAAAACACTGCTACCGTGAGCACTAGCACAAAAGATACCGATTTAACCAATAACACCTCCAGCACAGTAACCAAGCTTTCTTGCGCGCCGCGTTACCAGGCGATCACCGATATTATTCAATCGGTTGCACTGGAGCAAACAGCTCTTGCCCATATTTTAAATGCGGAAGGCGAAAAAATCCGAAATATAAACGCACAAGACCTTGTAGGCTTATTTACACAAACCCAACTGTTAAATGGTCGCTTTGATTTTACATGTAACGGCCATTGCAGCTGTGATATACTGGCCGTTAATCATTCCGTTCGCTCGATGGTAAATACGATTGCGCAGCTGGAATTGGTTTTGCAAAACAAACTAGCCATGTTTGAAGATTGCGACCCCTGTAAAGAAAGCTAACGCGCGCAAATAAGCAAAACTGTAAGGCCGAAGACGTATGTCTTCGGCCTTTTACATGGGCTTGCCAAAATAAACGCCCTGCCGCTATGGCAAAAGCGTAAATTGATTGCCTTTAAAACGCAAAAGCCCGTCATCGCGCATTTTGCACAGCGTGCGCGAAAGCGCGCTGCGGTCCACACACAAAAAATCCGCCAGCTCTTGGCGCGAAAACGGGATGGCAAAGCTGTCACTGCCGCTTTTTTGCCTTTGCAGCGTAAAATAGGCCATCAGCTTTTCTTGCATGGTGCGCATCGACAAAAATTCAATTTTTTGGTTCAGCAGCAAATTTTTGCCCGCAACAATGCGAAGCATATTGCCAATCAGCACAGCATGAAACCCGCATGCCGAGGAGCAGGGCGTAATGATTTTGCGATAATTGATCCATAAAATTGCACAGCCTGTCACACTGTGCACAGTGACAGGGCTTTCCTGTATGGCGGCGCAGGCAAAGGTTTCTGCAAAAATTTCGGGGGCATTTAGCTCGGTTAACAGATTGCTATTGCCAAAATAATCTTCTTTTATCACCTGCACGCGCCCCGATAAAACAATGCCGATATCGCGCACCGCCGCGCCCGCTTGCAAAATAGTGCTGGCGGCGGGATAAGTGTGCACCTTGCCGCCCAAGCACGAAAGCATTGCGGCAAGCTCGGTTTTTGCAATGCCGTCAAACAAAGCGCATTGTAAAAGCAGCGAAAAATATTGTTCCATTTTTGCCTCCTTGTTGCAATTGCAACCGATTAATTGCTTTTAGTATAGCATAATCCATGTAGAATAACAAGGGAGGCTACAAAATGAAACGAAAAATTATTACGATAAATGAAGAAAAATGTGTGGGCTGCGGCCTTTGTGCCAATGCCTGCCACGAAGGGGCTATCGGCATTATAAACGGCAAGGCAAAGCTGCTGCGCGATGATTATTGCGACGGCCTGGGCAATTGCCTGCCCGTTTGCCCCACGGGCGCCATTACGTTTGAAGAGCGCGAGGCCGCCGAATATAACAAGGCTGTTGCGCCAAAACGCGTGCTTGCGGCCCAGCCCGACAAGCTGCCCTGCGGGTGCCCCGGCACACAGTCTAAAACGTTAGAGCGTGGGCAATCCCCTTGCGCCGAAAGTGCCCCTGTGCCCGCGCAAACACAGCTAAATCAATGGCCTGTGCAAATTAAGCTGGTGCCGATTAACGCGCCGTATTTTGCGCACGCACACTTGCTGGTGGCGGCAGATTGCGCCGCGTATGCCTATGGCAATTTCCATGCGGCATTTATGAAAAACAAAATTACCATCATCGGCTGCCCAAAGCTGGACGAGGGCGACTACAGCGAAAAGCTTACGGCCATCCTTGCACAAAATGATATCAAATCCGTAACGGTGGTGCGCATGGAGGTGCCTTGCTGCGGCGGGCTTGAAAACGCGGTGAAAGAAGCGCTGAAAAATTGCGGCAAAATGATTCCGTGGCAGGTGGCTACCATCTCGACCGACGGGCAAATATTGGATAATTAAACAAAAGCAAGCGGGCGCAAATTTGCGCCCGCTTCCTTTTTTACGTTTGTTGCTGGTAAAAAGCGTTCGGGTTTCCCTCTCGCTTAAAACCGTTTGTTAGCCGATAATGCTTTTGCCCGTCATTTCGCCCGGAACAGGCAGGCCAAGCATCGTAAGCATCGTTGGCGCGATATCGGCCAAAACGCCGCCCTCACGCAAAGCCACATCGCCCGCGCCCGCCACAAGGAAGGGCACCGGATTTGTGGTATGTGCGGTAAAGGGGCCGCCGTTTTCGTCATACATTTTATCGGCATTGCCGTGGTCGGCTGTAAGCAGCACTGCGCCGCCTTTGGCCAAAACCGCGTTTATCACCTTGCCTGCGCAAGCGTCCACCGCTTCAACGGCCTTTTCGGCCGCATCAAAAAACCCGGTATGCCCCACCATATCGCAATTGGCAAAATTTAAGATAATCACATCGTATTTGTCCGATTCGATGCGCTTTACGCATTCTTCTGCCACGAGATACGCGCTCATTTCGGGCTGTAAATCGTAAGTGGCTACCTTAGGGCTGGCCACAAGCGCCCTGTCTTCCCCTGCAAACGGCGCTTCTACACCGCCATTAAAGAAAAATGTGACATGCGCATATTTTTCGGTTTCGGCAATGCGCAGCTGCGTTTTGCCATTGGCGGCAAGATACGCGCCCAGCACATTATCCAGGCTTTGCGGTGCAAACGCCACATGCACATTTGGCATTGTGACATCATATTGCGTAAAGCACACATAGTGCAAGGGGAAACGCCCGTTTTTGCGCACAAAGCCGTCAAAGGCACCGTCCACAAAGGTGCGCGTAATTTCGCGCGCGCGGTCGGGGCGGAAATTAAAGAAAATTACGCTGTCGTTTGCGCTGATGCGCCCGCCCTCGCAGGTAACGCTGGGCAGCACAAATTCGTCCATTACGCCCTCGGCGTAGCTATTGGCCATAATCTCGGCCGCCGTGCCTTTATTGCCCTCGCCATATACCATTGCGGCATAGGCTTTTTCCACGCGGTCCCAGCGGTTGTCGCGGTCCATCGCGTAATAGCGGCCTGTGATGGTGGCAATTTTGCCTACGCCAATTTGGCAAAGCTTGTCTTGCAGCTCCTCCACAAAGGCCTTGCCCGAATCGGGCGGCACATCGCGCCCATCCATAATGGCATGCACATACACGTTCGTAAGCCCTGCTTTTTTGGCTAATTCTAACAGGCCGTACAAATGCGTATTATGGCTGTGCACGCCGCCATCAGACAGAAGCCCCACCAAATGCAAGGCCGTTGCATTGGTTTTTGCATGCTGTATAGCCTGCAAAAGCGCTTCGTTTTCAAAAAAATCGCCGTCTTTGATGGCTTTGCTGATGCGTGTTAATTCCTGATACACAATGCGCCCCGCACCGATATTGGTGTGGCCCACCTCGCTATTGCCCATCTGCCCGTCGGGCAAGCCCACATCCATGCCGGAAGCGCCGATGGTTGTGTGTGGGTATGTGGCAAAAAGCGTATCAAGATTGGGTGTGTTTGCAGCCGTAATGGCATTGCCATAGGCCTCATCCGGCACCCAGCCGAAGCCGTCTAAAATGCAGAGAAGTAAAGGTTTGTTGTTCATACTGTTCCTTTCCCGAAAATTGCGTCTTTTTGCCCCGTAAGGAACAATGCCGCCGACAAAGCTTGCCGACAAGGCGCAAAGCCGTGGCTTGAAAAATTCAAGCGTTTATTTATTTGCTGCTTTGATGATAGCGCCAAAGGCATCAGCCTTGAGCGATGCGCCGCCGATAAGGCCGCCATCCACATTCGGTTTTGCCAAAAGCTCGTCGGCGTTTTCGGCATTCATGCTGCCGCCATATTGCACGGTAACGGCGTTTGCCACTGCTTCGCCATACAGCTCGCACAAAAGCTTGCGGATGGCAAGGCAAACCTCTTCGGCTTGCTCGCTGGTGGCGGTGCGGCCTGTGCCGATGGCCCACACGGGCTCGTACGCGATAATCACGTTTTGCATATCGGCAGCGGTTACATTCAGCAGTGCAATCTTGGTTTGCAGGCGCACCAATTCTTCGGTGATGCCCTCCTCGCGGTCGATAAGGCTTTCGCCCACGCACACGATTACTTTTAAGCCGGCGGCCAGCGCCGCAAGCGTGCGCTTATTCACGGTTTCGTTGGTTTCGGCAAAATACTGGCGGCGCTCGGAATGGCCGGTAATCACATATTCAACGCCGAGGTCACACAGCATATCGGCCGAAATTTCGGCGGTGTATGCGCCGCTTTTTTCAAAATGCACATTTTGTGCACCCACGTGCAGATTGGTGCCCTTGCACTTTTCAACAGCGGCGGGCAAAGAGGTGAACGGCGTGCAAATTACAACCTCGCAGCTTGCACCCTCGGCCACGGGAACCAGCGCGTCAATCAGCGCGAGTGTTTCGGTGGGGGTTTTATTCATTTTCCAGTTGCCGGCGATAATCGCCTTGCGCAAAGCTTTATTCATACTATCATTCCTTGTCTTATTTAATTGGTTTTAAAGGCAAGCATCACGCATTCGCCCTGCTGGCTATGCCGCAGACAAATGCGTGATGCTGATGCACTTTTTATTTAGCTGTTGGCGATGCAGTCGATGCCCGGCAGCACCTTACCCTCAAGATACTCCAGCGAAGCGCCGCCGCCTGTGGAAATGTGCGTCATTTTATCGGCAAAGCCCATTTGGATAACCGCCGCTGCCGAATCGCCGCCGCCAATTACGGTGGTGGCGCTGGTTTCGGCCATTGCGCTGGCAATCGCTTTTGTGCCGGCTGCAAGCACAGGGTTTTCAAACACGCCCATCGGGCCGTTCCATACCACAGTTTTAGCGGATTTTACCGCGTTTGCAAACAGTTCAATGGTTTTGGGGCCGATATCAAGGCCCATCATGTCGGCGGGAATGGCTGTGGATTCCACAACTTTTACGTCAATCGGCCCGTCAATCGGATCGGGGAAAGCCGATGCAATCGTGGTATCTACGGGCAAAAGCAGGCTAACGCCCTTTTCTTCTGCTTTGGCAAGCATATCTTTGCAATAGGCCAGTTTTTCCATATCCACCAGCGATGTGCCCACCTCGCAGCCTTTCGCCGCAAGGAACGTATACGCCATGCCGCCGCCGATAATCAGTGTATCCACCTTTGTCAGCAGATTGTCGATAACATTGAGCTTATCGGCTACCTTTGCGCCGCCCAAAATGGCCACAAACGGGCGCACAGGCGCGTTCACGGCGTTGCCAAGATACTCGATTTCTTTGCCCATCAAATAGCCCACAGCAGTGGTTTTGATATATTCGGTAACGCCTGCGGTAGAGCAATGCGCGCGGTGCGCAGAGCCGAACGCGTCGTTCACGTACACTTCGGCAAGCTCTGCCAGCTCTTTGCTGAAAGCAGGCTCGTTTTTGGTTTCTTCCTTGCGAAAGCGCGTATTTTGCAAAAGCACCACGTCGCCATCCTGCATAGCCGCGACGGCTTTTTTGGCGCTCTCGCCCACCACTGCGTCATCGTTTGCAAACACAACGGTTTTGCCCAGCAGCTCGGAAAGGCGCACGGCAACGGCAGCAAGGCTGAATTTTTCCTCGGGGCCGTTCTTGGGCTTGCCCAAATGGCTGCACAAAATCACGCGGCCGCCATCGGAAATTAATTTTTTAATTGTGGGAAGTGCCGCTAAAATGCGGTTGTCATTGGTGATGACGCCCTCCTTCATCGGCACGTTGAAATCGCAGCGCACAAGAACCTTTTTCCCTTTGACGGAAATATCGTCAACAGTCTTTTTACCTAAGCTCATGGATTTACTTCCTTTCTTTTATGCAATATTCACCCGCGCGAATCGCGCGGAAAATAACGAAGAGTGTAACCGATATAATTATACTGGTTTCAAGCGCGTTTAGCAAGTGGCAAGCAAATATTTTGCGAATTATTTAACAAAGATTCACAAAGTTTTTTGCCATTGCAACTTTACATTGCCTGCGCGCATGGGGTATAATAATCGAAAGGCCATTTTGCCGCATTTCGGCATTGTGCCTTTGTGCCGCAGCAAAGGCTTTTGGAAAGGCGGGGTATCATGGAATACATCACCCACTCGCGCGAGGATACCGTCGCTTTGGGCGCGCGCCTTGCAAAAGCCCTCAAGGGCGGCGATTTTATTGCATTTACAGGCGGCCTCGGCGCTGGAAAAACCGCGTTTTGCGCAGGGATTTGCGAGGGGCTTTGCTGCATAGACAAGCCCTCCAGCCCCACTTTTGCCATTGTGAATTATTATCGCGGGGCGCAGCCGTTTGCACATTTTGATTTATATCGGGTGCACAGCGAGCAGGATTTAGAAACAGCGGGGCTATATGATTATCTGGACGAGGGTGCCATAGTGGCCGCCGAATGGAGCGAAAACATCGGCCAATTTGCTGTGCCGCCCAATATCCATGTGCACATTCGGCAAACGGCAGAAAACGAGCGTGTGATTTCCATAGAGGGCATCACACTGTAAAAGCGGGCGTTTGCGGCATATATCGGACGCCGCAGCCTTGCGGCTTTTTTAAGAAAGGGATGCGCAGCGCACATGATTTGTTTAGGGCTTGACAGCGCGGGGAAAACCGCGGGCGTTGCCGTAACGCAGGACGGGCGGCTTTTATACGAAGTATATTTGGCAAACGGCCTAACGCATTCAGTATCGCTGATGCCACTGGTAAAATCGGCGTTTGACACATTATCCCTAACAAGCGCGGATATTGATTTATTTGGCGTTAACGCAGGGCCCGGCAGCTTTACAGGGCTGCGCATCGGGCTTTCGCTGGTAAAAGGCCTTAGCCTGCCGCATAACACGCCCACGGCGGGCGTGTCCACGCTTTATAGCTTAGCTTGCAGCTTTATGGGCGAGGGCACCGTGCTGGCGGCGCTGGACGCGCGGCGCGGCGAAGTGTATGCGGCCATGTTTGCCTGCAATAACGGCGTGGTGACGCGCCTTTGCGAGGATGCGGCAATGCCCGCAACGGCGCTTTTGCCTTTGGTGCAAAACGCACGCACGCCCATTTGGCTGATGGGCGACGGCGCTGCGCTTGCCTATACGGCACTGGGCGGCATTAGCGGCGTGCAAATGGCTGCGCCGGCGCATATTTTGGGGCATGCAAGCGGCGTGTGCGCTGCCGCTGTGCAGCTGCATCAAGCGGGGCAATCCACAAACGGCGACGCACTTAGCGCCGAATATCATCGCCTGTCACAGGCACAAAGAGAGCGCAACGAGCGCGCAGCCGCACAAAGCAAGGCTGCCGCACAGGAAGGAACGGATGTACAATGACACAAAAACCCATTGCCCTTGCGGCTGACCACGGCGGATATGATTTAAAAGAAGCCATCAAAGCGTATTTGGATGAAAAGGGCTATGCATACACCGATTTTGGCACACATAGCGGCGAGGCGGTAGATTATCCCGATATCGCCGTGCCCGCATGCGAGGCAGTGCTTTTGGGCGAATGCGCGTGCGCGCTTTTATTTTGCGGCACGGGCGTTGGCATCAGCATGGCGGCCAATAAAATCAAGGGCATTCGCGCGTGCTGCTGCTCCGACATTTTCAGCGCAAAATACACGCGTGTGCACAATGACGCAAACGCGCTTTGCTTAGGCGGGCGCGTAGTGGGTGCCGGCCTTGCGGCCGAGCTGGTAGACGCATTTTTGGGAAACGAATTTGAGGGCGGGCGCCATCAAGCGCGCGTGGACAAATTAACTGCATTGGATAACCGATAAATTTAACATAAAAGGAGTTTTTTAAAATGGAAAACAAAGCAATGATTATGGACCATCCCCTTGTGCAACATAAGGTGAGCTTACTGCGCAACAAAAACACCGGCACAAAGGAGTTCAAGGAATTAGTCAGCGAGCTTGCTATGCTTTTGTGTTACGAGGCCACACGCGGCCTGCCCACAGAAGAGGTGGAAATTGAAACGCCGATTGCCATTGCCAAAACCCGCATGCTGCAAGGCCGCAAGCTGGCACTTGTGCCCATTTTGCGCGCAGGGCTTGGCATGGTGGACGGGATGTTGTCGCTGATTCCCGCCGCCAAAGTGGGCCATATCGGCATGTACCGCAACGAAGAAACGCTGGAGCCTGTGGAATATTACTGCAAGCTGCCCGAAGATATTGCCGAGCGCGATGTATTTGTGCTGGACCCGATGCTGGCCACGGGCGGCAGCGCCTGCGACGCGATTACCCAAATTAAAAAACGCGGCGCGCGCACCATTAAATTTATCTGCATTATTGCTGCGCCCGAAGGCATGGCACGCCTTTGCCAAGCGCATCCCGACGTAGAGGTGTACTGCGCGGCGATGGACGAAAAGCTGAACGAGAACGGCTATATCATCCCTGGCCTCGGCGATGCGGGCGACCGTATTTTCGGCACAAAATAAGGCATTTCGTTTGATAGCGTATCTTTGCAAGCTTTCAGAAAGGTCGTGTTTTTCATGACGCGCACAAAAGAGCTTTTGCGTAAATTTGCCGCCACGGTTGTGGCGGTGGTGCTGATGGTTGGGCTGATTGTTTTTGCGTTTAAAATGCTGCTGTCGGTGCCCATTTTTGACCCCAAATTGCAAACCGTGCTTTTGATATGCACAGGGGTGCTAAGCTTGGCAACACTGTATTTTTTGTTTGCAAAAATTTCAGAGATGGTGGCGCTTTTGCGTGCAAAGCCCAATCAGCGCGCGGCAAAACCCTCTCGGAAAAGGGCGCAGCAGGCTGCTGCGCCGTCCACAGACGAAACTGTGCAAAAAGAGCCGACACATCTGTAAACCGTACATTTCTTATATACATAAACAGCGCGTATCCGTGGCATTGTGCCGCGGATACGCGCTGTTTTTTTGCTATGCTAAAGATGGGTTTTATGAAAAATATGGTATCTACATGCAAAACGCTTTTAAAGCGCATGGCATCTGCGGGTTTTGCTTTGCGCACACATTATAGCAGCAGCTGTGCCAAAAGCCCTGCCGACACGCCAATGACATACAAAAGCCCCACGATAAATACATTTTGCTT
>JAGPHI010000228.1 GCA_018055565.1 Oscillospiraceae bacterium
ACGGCGGTGCCGTGCCTGCGATGGTGGCATTTGGCCCCGACGGGCTGATTGCACAGGTGAAATTTTTGGATAACGCCGAAACACCGGGTCTTGGCAAAAAGATTATGGACGAAAAATTTACCGCGCAATTTACAGGCCTCGGCGAAGAGGCTGTCACCTTAAGCAGCATCGACGCGATTGCAGGTGCCACCATTTCCAGCAAGGCGGCTGCCGGCGCAGTAAACGCGGCTGTGGAGCTGTATAAAAAAGAAGTAAAAAAAGAAGAGGTTATCATCCTGACGCCCGAGCAAATCCGCGAAAAGCTTTTGCCAGACGCGGGCGCGATTACAAAAATGGATGTTAGCATTGACGGCGTTACCGAGGCATACAAGGGCGAGGGCTACGGCATGATTTTGTATGTTGAGGGCGTAGGCTTTTACAAAAGCCCCATTCCTACTGCCGTTGCGTTTGATGATAGCGGCATGATTACCGGCGTGTGGATTGACGGCTCTAACGAAACCGATGGTGTTGGCACGCAGATTGGCGACGAAAAATTTGCCGCACAATTTGCAGGCAAAACCGAGCTTTCGGGTATCGACGCTATCGCGGGCGCCACTGTTTCCAGCAAGGCCGCCACAGACGCCGTGCAAAAGGCAATGGATGCTTATCAGAAAATAAAGGCCGGCTAAAGCGCTCGGTTTTTCTTTAGGAACAGCATGACAGCGTGAACCATCACGCGCTTGCATCTCCAAGCGCAAGCATTTTCGCTTGCGCGAACCCGCCGCTTATGCGCACAAATTGCTTTGTTTTAACGAACGGTTTGTGCCTTTAAGCGAAGTGAAAGGAATGAATTTTACTATCCATGAACAGTAAGCTAAAAATCGTTACCAACGGTTTAATTAAAGAAAACCCGTCTTTGCGCCTTGTGCTTGGCACTTGCCCCACACTGGCGGTTACCACGCTGGCTGTCAACGGCTTGGGCATGGGCATCGCAGCCACCTTTGTGCTCATTTGCTCCAATATCGTTATTTCGGCTTTGCGCAAGGTAATTCCCGATAAGGTGCGTCTGCCCGCATTTATCACGATTATCGCAGGCTTTGTAACTGTGCTGATGATGCTGGTGCGCGCGTTTTTGCCCTCGCTTGATAAGGCACTGGGCGTGTTTTTGCCCTTGATTGTTGTAAACTGCATCATTTTAGGCCGCGCCGAAATGTTTGCCTCCAAAAACGATGTGCTGTCCTCTGCGCTGGACGGGCTTGGCATGGGCATCGGCTTCACCATCACTTTGCTTGCTATGGGCTCCATCCGTGAGCTTTTGGGCGCAGGCACCCTGTTTGGCATGCAGATTATCCCCACCGCCATTGACCCGATGTCGTTTTTTATCACCCCGGCCGGCGGCTTCTTTGTATTTGGCTGCTTAATGGCGCTTGTGGTGTTTATTGAAACGCGCACTGGGCATAAAATCAATCGCGCCGTTGGGTGCGAGGGATGCCCGTCTAAAGGCAATTGTGCAAAGGAGGTCTGTGAATAATGGATATGACAAAACTTGCGATGATCTTCTTTTCCATGATTTTGGTAAACAACTATGTTTTGGTAAAGTTTTTGGGTATTTGCCCGTTTTTGGGCGTATCGAAAAAGCTGGATTCCGCGGTGGGCATGTCGCTGGCCGTTATCTTTGTAATGGCGCTGTCGTCTGCTGTAACATGGCCTGTGTACAATTTAATTTTGGTGCCGCTTGGCATTGAATATTTGCAAACCATTGCGTTTATTTTGATTATCGCCGTGCTGGTGCAGCTGGTGGAAATTGCGATGAAAAAGTTTATGCCCCCGCTTTATAAATCGCTGGGCGTTTACCTGCCGCTGATTACCACCAATTGCGCGGTGCTGGGCGTAACGATTTTGAACATTGAAAGCGAATACAATTTTGTAGAAAGCCTTGTATGCGCCGTGGGCGCAGGCGCGGGCTTTATGCTTGCGATGGTGCTGTTTTCGGGCGTGCGTAAGCGCCTTGAAGATGCCAAAACGCCAAAATGCTTTGAGGGGCTGCCCATCACGCTGGTGGCTGCCAGCATTACAAGCCTTTCGTTTATGGGCTTTGGCGGTGTTATCGAAAACATTTTTAAGGCGTAGCCTTTAGCCGATTTTTTCGTATCGGCTGTAATCATTGTGCGGCATATGCGCGCAAAGGCGCATGCGCTTTATGTATCAAATGGCATACGTTTTTTGCGGGTTTTATTCATAATTGCGCGTGATGCGCATGGATGTATAGCGTGAAAATGCATTTTTCACGCCGGGTTTTGTGCCCTGCGCCGCAGCAGCGCGCATTTGGCAACGCCAAAACGGCACAATGCCCCAGAAAGGAATGATGATTGCTATGACAATTTTTTATGCGGTTCTCGTGGTAACGCTGTGCGGCCTTTTGGGCGCGGTGATTCTTGTACTGGCGGCACAGTTTATGCATGTAGAAGAGGACGCGCGCATCGGCGAGGTGCAAGCGGTTTTGCCCGCGGCCAATTGCGGCGCGTGCGGCTATGCTGGGTGCGCCGATTATGCCAAAGCCATTGTGGAGGGCGCGCCCACCAATAAATGCGTGCCGGGCGGCGCTGCCGTGGCCGAAGCTGCCGCGGCTATCATGGGCGTTGCAGCGGGCGATGTGGTTAAGCGCAAAGCCATTGTGGCCTGTCAGGGTAATTTGGACAATACCACCGATAAGTATTTATACACAGGCGTTTCTTCATGCTCGGCGTGCTCGGCGCTGTATGCGGGCAGCAGCACCTGTGCTTACGGGTGCCTGGGCTATGGCGATTGCGCCGCCGCATGCAAGTTTGACGCCATTACCGTGCAAAACGGCCTTGCCCGCGTAAATCCCGAACTGTGCACGGGCTGCGGCGCATGCGAACAGGCTTGCCCCAAAAAGATTATTCTTGTGCGCACCGAAAGCGAAAAGCCCGTGGTGCTTTGTGCCAATCACGAGCGCGGCGCCATGACGCGCAAGGCCTGCACAGCAGGCTGCATCGGCTGCAAAAAATGCGAAAAGGTTTGCCCGTCTGCCGCTATCACCGTAACGGACAATGTGGCAAAGATTGACCATGAAAAATGCACCGGCTGCCGCGCGTGCATGAACGAATGCCCCGTGCACGCCATCACCATTCCCAAAACGGTGTAAGCGCCAGCAAAGCACGAAAGCCAAACACA
>JAGPHI010000229.1 GCA_018055565.1 Oscillospiraceae bacterium
AAAATTGGGTTCTAGAATAACTTCAAGCTCTCGCCCCGCCACTACCGCCACGGTAGTGATTTTTACCGAAGATTCCGCCCTTGCCGCGCAGTTTAAGCATTGCGCGGGCAAATTAAACAGCGCCGCAATAAACATCCAAAACGCATATTCCTTTGCCTGTGGCATCACAGCCGTCGATGCGCCAAAGCCCTTTAGTAAAGGCTCCATCAATACAAGCCCGCCCACGCACAACACCCCGCCCACTATGGCCGATGTGCCCACAATCGTGGATATGGTGGTATAGGCACCGTTTTTATCGTTTGCGCCAAGCTGCCGCCCTGCCAGCACCGCTGCGCCCGCCGCAAAAATGTTTTCAATCGAAACAAAAATCAGCAGCAAAGGCAGCGTAACGCCCACTGCCGCCAGCGCGGTTTCGCTGTTTAGCATGCCGATATAGGCTGTGTCTACAATATTGTAAACCGCCTTTGCCAAAAGCGCCAATGTAGCCGGCACCGCCAGCTTGATAATCGCTTTCGAGGGCGCTGCCGCGCCCAAAAGCGACTCTTTTTGTATTGCTTGTGCCATATAATATTCATCCTTTCGTTTATGTTTGGCCGCACGCACGCGCATACAATGCATCCGAAAAGCCAAACGCTCTACGCTTGCAAGCTTGCTAGCATCAATCTGTATCGTTTGCAATTACACCGTACAATAAAATACGCAGCGAGCGCCTGCACCGCATTTCATGCGCCTTGAGCATCTCGGCCCCAAGCGCCTTTTTTTGAAATCGGGCGTTTACAAAATCCTGATATTCGCAAAATACCGCAATTACCTCTGGTATCGTGACATCCGCACGCAGCTTCACCGTTTGCAGCATGGCCGTTAAAAACGATATAGACTGCGCGTCAAGCCCCTTTCGTATCGCGCTAATTTCGGCACAAAGATGTGTAGGCGCGTCCATTACCGCGCTGCAAAACACGCCGAGATACAATGGGTTTTGGGCAAAAAATGCAGTTCGCGCGTCAAAATAGCGCTCTAGCGCCGGCGCAATTGGCGTATCGGGCCCAATGTCAACACCGCTTAAATACGTCGTCAACGCGTCAAAGCAAGCTTTTACGCAAAATAAATACAGCTCATCCTTATCTTTAAAATAATGATAAATAATGCCCTTCGATATATTTCCGGCTGCGCAAACCGTGTTTAGCGATGCTTGCGCATAGGGCTTTTCGCCAAACTCCACAAGCGCACTATCAATGATTTTATTGCGTGTTTGCTCGTTTTTCTCATCGCGATTCACAAAAATCCTCCTGTGTAAATAAATATTGACCACATGGTCTATAAATTTAGTATAGCACAAAGCACTCGCGCGGTCAATCATAAAGCGCGCCGCGCAGTAAAGCTTGTCACTTAACGATAAAGCGCATCGTGCAGTACAGCCTATTGTTCATTTATAAAGCGTGCCACGCAGTAGCAAATGGGCGGCACGTTTTGCTTTGCATGCATCCAAAGCAGCGCAAAAATGGCGGCGCAAAAACCCAACGCCGATTACGCGAAAAGTGGTTGACATTGCACGCCAAAAATGCTAATATATTAAAGCGGCATAACGCTGCGCAACACGCTGTGCACGCAAAGCAATTTGCGATTACAGATATATGCGGATATGGCGGAACTGGCAGACGCGCTAGATTCAGGTTCTAGTGACTTCACGGTCATACAGGTTCAAGTCCTGCTATCCGCACCAAAAATCCCCTCGTGGCTTTTAGCCACGAGGGGATTTTTTTATTATTTAATAAATTGGAAAAGCGGCGCTACGAGATGCTGCGAGGCATAGCGAGGTGCTGCGCATCAACAAGCAAGTGCATTTGCCTGCAATTAGGTTGCAAACACCTTAAAAGGCAAATACTGTTTGCGATTTACGCAAAGGTTAAAATTCCGCTAAAGCCTGTCATTTCAAATATTTCCATGATTTCATGCTTCACATTATCCAGCTTAATTGTATATCCGTTTGCATTGGATTTTTTTTGTAAAGTGAGCAAGACACGCAGGCCGGCCGAAGAGATGTATAAAAGGCCCGAAAAGTCCAAAGTGATGTTTTGATATTCGTCTAAAAGCGACATTAAAGCCTCTTGTGCCTCGGGGGCGCTTGTGCTTTCAAGCCTTCCGTTTAAGTACAGAATTGCGCCTGTTGCGGTTTTAAGCAGTTCGATATTCATTTTTTATCCTCCAAAATTAATAATATTCAAAATTGACATTTTTAAATCAAAATTCGACATTGCTTGCAGGTGAATTTGAATGTAGAATTTAAGTATACTAAAACAGGAAAGGAGTATAATTATGGATTTTACTGAAGTATTGAAACCCATACTTGGCTTAATTGAGTCGTTTGTTAATCCGATGCTCGCTATCGTTGGCTCGCTTGGAACAATTTACTGCATTGTATTAGGCGTGAAGTTTGCCAAAGCCGAAGAACCACAAGAGCGAGAGAAAACAAAAGGTGCTCTTAAAAATGCAATCATTGGTTTTGTGCTAATTTTTGTACTTATTGTGGCCCTTAAGCTGCTGATGCCGCAATTGACAACATGGGTAAGCGGATATGTACCCACGATATCCAAATAAACAAGGGTTTCAAAAAACTGATTTATAAAAAGCAGGGAGCGACGAGAGCGTCGCTCCCTGCTTTTTATTATTTGCGCAGCATTTTGCCGTTGATTGAAATGGGCTCTTTTAAAAGCGGCTCTTTTGTGGGCGTGTTATCAAACTGAAACTGCTTTAAAAAGCGGTTTACGCTTTCGGGCTCAATCTCAAAGCTTTTGGTGCATTTTACGGGAATCGGCTTTTCTATGCCGTTTTTTGTAATATGCATCACCTCGACCTTCGCGTTATCCGAAAGCGCCGCCGCACAAACAGCCAGTTTTTTTAAGCGATCCTGCTCTTCGCCTGTGAGCCCCTCCAGCTTACCCTGCATGCATTCGCTTAACGCAACGTTATTGATGCGGATGCGCCCTATGTGGTCGTCTTGCGTTTTTGAATCTTTACTAAAAAACGAAAAGCATTTATTAAAGCTGTCTACAAGGAAATCCTCGAATCTAAATGGTGAATATGCTGCGGAATAAAACAGATTTGCTTTATTAAAATCAAGGTAAAAACAGTTGCTATGATTGTTGCGAATGGCGGCTTCAAGCTCGGCT
>JAGPHI010000230.1 GCA_018055565.1 Oscillospiraceae bacterium
GCAAAATTGGCGCTGTCGCTAAGGCCGCCGCCCGGCGCGCCCACTGTGCAGGCAACGCCCTCACAGTCAACAGCGATATAAAATTTGTTTCGTTTCATGCAAACGCCCTTTCTGTATGGCCATTGTGGAAAGCCGGCGAAAGCGGTGCCCCCTGCCCGCGCTTATGGATATTGGCCGCCGATGTTTGTGCTGCGCGGCTTTGCCCTATATGCCCTATTCTTCCCGTGGTTTTGCTGCGCGGCCTTGCCCTATATGCCCTATTCTTCCTACGCATACGCTGCGCAGTTTTACACCGCGTGCCTTATTCTTCCCGCGGCTTTGCCACTGTTTTGCGGCGCACCAAAGTGGGCTCTAATATAATCGAAATATTTACGCGGCTTTTGTGCTCGATTTCGTCAATAAGGGTTTTGGTGGCCATATTGCCCATATCATACGCGCATTGATCCACCGTGGTAAGCTCGGGCGATATCACCTCGCAAAACGGAATATTATCAAAGCCCACCACCGAGATATCCTCAGGCACGGAATAGCCGTTTTTGGCAAATTCGCGGATAACGCCCATCGCGGTCATATCGTTCAGCGTGACATAGCCTGTGGGGCGCTTTTCGAGCTGCAAAAACTTTTGCACGGCGTGCCGCCCGTTTTTAAACTCGAAAATCTCGCCAAGCTCGCTTTCGGTGTTTTCAAGGCTGATGTATTCGTCTACGATGGGGATGCCCGCTTGTGCCAGGCAATCCTTATAGCCTTGCAGCATATCAATGCGGCTGCGCCTATCAAGCGGCGCACCCACAAAGCCAATGCGGCGGTGGCCGTTTTCAATCAGATGCGCGGCGGCAAGATAGCCGCCTTTGTGGAAATTAAAGCCCACCTTGCTGCACGCCATGTCTACGTCCTGCTCTACCACCACTACTTTGCAGCCAAACTGCATTGCTTGGCGAATGGGCTGCACGTTTTCGTTAATGCTCACGATGATGATGCCGCCCACCTGCTTTTGCATCAGGATATCAATGTTTTTTTCCTCAATATGTGCATCGCGATAGGAATTGCACAAAATGATATTATAATCGCGCTCAATGGCGTGGTCATAAATGCCTTGCAGCAAGGTGGTGTAATAGCTATTGGACACATTGGGCACGATGATGCCGATATCTTTGCTGCTTTGAAATTTTAGGTTTTTCCCCAAAAGGTTGGGCGTATAGCACAGGCGCTGCGCCGCCGCCTTTATCAGCGCTTTGGTTTCAAGCTTTACCGGATAATCCGCATTATTCAGCACTCTCGACACGGTTGCAATGGAGACATTGCATTCCTTTGCGATGTCGTATATCGTTGTTTTCTTTTGCACGTTTGCCACTATTTTCACCCTTTTTTCGTTTTTACTGCGGGGACAGGGCGCTGTGGATAATACAGCCGCCCACCATGACCAATGCGGGAACAATGTCTTCGCCATACAAAAGCAAATCTGCGTCATATCCGCTTGCGATGCGGCCTTTGCAGTGTCCAAAGCCCACCACGGTGGCGGGGGTTAAGCTTGCCATGCGCACCGCATCGCAAAGCGAAATGCCCGCCTCGCGATATAAATTGCGCACAAGCACGTTACAAGTGGCCACGCTGCCGGCAAAGGCCTGCCGGTTCATCAGCTTCATTACGCCATCCTCGTAAATGGTTTCAACGCCGTTTTCCTGCGTGTATACGGTGCCCTCGCACAGCGCACTGGCGCTGCATTCCAGCCCGTCGGTAATCAGCGAAATCTTGTCTGCGCCCTTGCACTGATAAATCAGCCGCAACAACGACACGGGCAGATGGCGCAAATCGCCAATCATCTGCACGGTAAGGCCATCAAGCGCAAGGCCCGCCTCTACCACGCCTGCTGTGCGATAGCCATCTTTGCGCGTAACGGTGGAGCAGCCCGAATAAATATGGGTAACATCGCTGTAGCCTTGCTCCATAGCCGCTTGCACTTGCTCATAGCTGGCATCGGAATGCGCCACCGAGGCCACCACGCCCCGCTTTGCAAGCGCACGCCCCAGCATAAGCGCACCCGGCACTTCCGGCGCCGCGCCCATCATCAAAAGCTTGTCCCAGCGCTCAAGCAGAGGGATATAATCGTGTTCGCTCGGTACCAGAATGCTGTCGGGGCTTTGCGCGCCGCGCTGTGAGGGCGCAAGAAACGGCCCTTCGAGATGTATGCCCAAAATATTGGCGCTTTTGCATATGGCGGCGGCTTCGCGCACACCGTCGATTGCATCGCACAAACGTGCAATAGGCGCTGCCAATGTGGTGGGCACCAGCGAAGTGGTGCCAAAAAGGCCATGCGCCGCGGCCATGCCGCACACATCCTGCGCACTGCCACTCATCACCGAAAACCCGCCGCCGCCATGCACATGGATATCCACAAAGCCGGGCGAAAGATAGCGCCCGGCACCGTCGATTACCGCCGCACCTTGCGGCAAATCTAAATGCTGATGCACGCCTAAGATGCGCGCACCGTCCACCACCACCATTGCATCCATAATTTGCACTGGCGTAATGACGCGCACATTTTTAAAAACTGTTAGCATATCGCTTCACGCTCTATTCTGTACTATAATCCCATCATAGCATGTTCTGCCGTGATGTCAATTATGAAATAGTATTAGCGGTGTACCAAAATTGCTACACCGCTAATACTGCTATTTACAATTACTTGCCGTAGGTAGAAGCCTGAGTATTGTTATAGATTTCAACGAGTCTGTCGGCGCCCGCTTGTTTGGCGGCCGCTTGCCAATCCGTCCAAAGCTTTTCGCGCTCGGCCGGTGTTTTGGAGAACATGTATTTGAACGAGAATTCCTCGCCCTTTTTCATGATATCTGCCAAAAGTGTGTTCTTTTCTTTGGCATCTGCATCGCTGAAGGACAGCGCGGGATCAAGCGGCGCAATTTTGTTGTTTTTCACCATCAAATCCTGTGCTTCCTGCAAAGGCTCTGTAAAGGTGAAATACACGCTGCGTTGGTCGATGCCTTTGTATGTGCACTGCTGGAACAAGCCGTATTTTTCTTCTAAATCCAGAATGCCCACGGTTTTGGCAGGGTCCATATCCAAATATTCGGCTTTGCCATTGGCGCCCATTTTATAGGTTTCGCCTTCTACGCCCATTGTGGCAAGCTCGATGCCGTAATCGCTGTACAT
>JAGPHI010000232.1 GCA_018055565.1 Oscillospiraceae bacterium
GAGCAGGACTATCCCTGCCGCTTTTTAAATCAGGTTGAAACGAATCGCTATCTCTTTCGCGTATTGTATTTTGAAAACCGCGTGCATTTAGAGGTGTTTCATGCCCTTACCGACGGCACGGGCGCTATGCGCTTTTTAAAGGCGCTTTGCTATCAATATATCAAATTGGCGCATGCGGCCGATTTCACGCCGCAGCAGCAGGAAACACCGCACGGCGTGGAGCACGCGGCAAACACCGAGGATGCGTATCTAAAAAATTACATTCCCGCAAAAGCCGCTACGTTTAAAGAGCCGGATGCCTACCGCATTCATGGCGATTTGCGCATGCTGGACAGCGTGGGCGTACTGACGGCGATGGTGCCCGTGGCGCCGCTGAAAGCCGTGTGCCGCGCGCAAAATGCCTCTATCACCGAATACCTAACGGCTGCGCTGGCCTTTGGCATTTATCGGGAATTTATGGGGGCAAGCGGTGCCAAAAAGCCGATTAATATGTTTATCCCCGTTGATTTGCGGCGCATGTTTCCCAGCGAAACTGGATTAAACTTTTTTTCCAATATCACGATAGCGCTGCCGCTTTCGGGCGCTGCGTTTACGTTTGACGATGTGCTTGCAATGGTAAAAGCAGAATTTGCGCAAAAGCTTACCAAAGAGCGCCTTGCGCAAAAGCTGGCGTTCACCGCGCGCAGCGAAACCAGCATGATCACGCGCGTGGTGCCTTTGCCGATTAAAAATGGCATTATCCGCATTATTTATGAGCATTCCAATCACGGCACCACGATGCCGTTTTCAAATCTTGGCACCGTGCAGACAGACGAACTGTTTGCACGCTATTTTGACAGCTTTCGGTTTTTATTGTATGCCGCCCCGCATGACCCGATAAAATGCTCCGCAGTATCGTATAACGACACCCTTGCGCTCACGTTTACCTCGCTTTTAGAAGATTGGCGATTGGCAAAGCACGTGGTGCGCACGCTGACGCAGGCGGGCATTTCGGTTGAAATTGAAAGCAATACCGACGAGGCCGAGTAAAGCACTTGGCTGCGCACGGTAAAGCACACCGAGAATCAATGTACTAAAGCTTTTTGGCAAGATAAGGGGCGCGCAATATGCAGCAAGCGAGCTTTGCGAAGCGCGATACCAATGCGTTACAGAAAGGAATGAAACGGCGATGAAATATTGCAATGATTGCAAGGCATGCGTGCGGGATGCCCTTACAGTGTGCCCGCTGTGCGCAGCGCCGCTTACGCAGATGGCAAACACCGAGGAAACGCCATGTGCGTATCCGCCTGCGATGCTGCATCGGCGCGGGTACAGCCTTGCCAAGCGCATTTTGGCGTTTCTGTCCGTCATTGCGGGCATTGTAAGCATTGCCGCCAATATTTTGGTGCCCGCGCATTTTTGGTGGGCGCTCATTGTGATTACAGGCATCGCCTATGCGTGGGTGGTTATCCCGCACGCTATGCGCCGCGGGGGCAATCTTGCGGGCAAAGTGTTTACACAGGTGGTGTTTGGCTCGGCGCTGGTGGTGCTTGTGGATTTTGAGCTGGGTTGGCGCGCATGGTCGGTAAGCTATGTTGTGCCGATGATTTTGTGCGTAGGCATCACGGCGGTGGCCGTGATTATCCTGTGCAACAGCACCAATTGGGCAGGCTATGTGCTCTATCAGGTCATGCTGGCGCTATTCGGCTTTGTGCCGCTGGTTTTGGTTTTTATCGGTTTGTCGCACAGCTTTTTGTTTGCGCTTATAACGGCAGTGTTTGCCCTTACAGCCTTGTCTGGCACAATAATTTTTGGCGATAAATCCATTAAAAACGAATTTAAGCGCCGCCTGCGCTTTTAATTGTGCGCACACGGCGCAGTTTGTTTGTGATGCTGTTTATCTGCGCAATGTGCATTTTGCACGCAAACCCGAAAAGCAGTGCAATCGTATTGCAAAAAATGCAAGAAAGATTTTTCAAGAAACAAGCGGATAAGAATTGACGGCATCGCCGCGATTTGCTATAATAGTAAAGCGCCGCAGCGATATGCGGTGAAATAGTATGGACAGGTATCGAAGTGGTCATAACGGCCCTGACTCGAAATGGAGTCACCTTGTTGGTAGCTGGTACTTGCAAACCTCTGTAATCATGCGGTTTTTCATAGGTTCAAATACAATAAAATATGTGTTATCTCTCTCCTGCATCTCTCCAAAATCTCTCGATTCTGGCCGATGTGTGAGTGGATATAGATTGGGAAGCGTATCGAAGTGGTCATAACGGCCCTGACTCGAAATCATAAAATTTCGGGCGCGCCGATGGCATAAATTAAATATGGAGAGGTATCGAAGTGGTCATAACGGGGCTGACTCGAAATCAGTTTGACGGCAACGTCACATGGGTTCGAATCCCATCCTCTCCGCCACAAAAACCGCGTAAACCCAGTGTTTACGCGGTTTTTTCTATCTTGCACCACAAACGGCAGGAACTCGCGTTCCTGCCGTTTTGTTATTTCCGGGCGAATGTTATCACGCTTTTCGTTGATAACACGCCTCTTGCCTGAGCTCCGCCGGGACGTCCAAAAGCGTGACAAAGCCCTGAATTGTTGTAAAAATGTTATCAAACTCAACAAAGAGCCTTGTAGAGATACGGGAAAATATAAGGCAATACATACGGCATCGTATGAATTTATATCAGGAGGAAACTACCATGACGAACGAAAAGCAGGTTCCGGTCGAAGACCTTCGCGCGGCTGTACAAGAAATACTCTACACCGTCTCCGGTGCATACTGCTCCGAGTTTTGGGACGGTATGCGCGAAGTATGCGACTCTCTCGGCACCGTCAAGGCAATCAAGAAAGCGATTGAGTTGCTCCATGTGTCTGGGCATGATAAGGAAGCTTTTCAGCTTATCCTTGCCCAGTATGATCTCATCGCGCTGGAAATCCCCGAGGCCATTCGTGAGATTGAACCTTATGAAGAAGCAACGTCAATCTTTATTGCCGAATTCATTGAGGACAGCATTGATCTCATGTATGACAATGAAACTGAGGAAGAAACCGCGCCCGCATGGAATTGAATCGCCGGGGCTGATACCAGCCCCGATACATAGCCGTCCACCTTCAAAAGTGGGCGGCTAAATTTATTTTAGGAAGGAGGAACCCGCAATGGATCAATGCAAAGTGATCG
>JAGPHI010000231.1 GCA_018055565.1 Oscillospiraceae bacterium
GGCAAGCGCAATCAGCGCCTTACAACAAAGGCAATTAACGATGCTTTGGAAGAAATTGATTTCGATGTCGAGCAGGTAGATAAACTCTATGAAATGCTGGACAAACATAATATCGAGATTGTAGATGAGCCCGACGCCGATGCGGAAGAATTTACATTAACGGAGGACACGGTGGACGTATTGGAATCCGCCTTGTCTGCCGAGGGCGTTTCCATTGATGACCCCGTAAAGGTTTATTTAAAAGAAATCGGGCGCGTGCCGCTTTTAAGCTCGGATGAAGAAATTGCGCTGGCACTGAGCATTTTAGATGGCGGCCCCGCGGGCGAACGCGCAAAGCAGCGCCTTTCCGAGGCCAATTTACGCCTTGTGGTTTCCATTGCCAAACGCTATGTTGGGCGCGGCATGCAGTTTTTGGATTTAATTCAAGAGGGCAATTTAGGCCTTATTAAAGCGGTAGAAAAGTTTGACCATACAAAAGGCTTTAAATTCTCCACATATGCCACATGGTGGATTCGCCAGGCCATTACGCGCGCCATTGCCGATCAAGCGCGCACCATTCGCATCCCTGTTCATATGGTAGAAACCATCAATAAAGTAAAAAAGGTTTCCAGCCAGCTTTTGCATCGCAATGGGCACGAGCCCACCGCAGACGAAATTGCCACCGAGCTGGAAATGCCTGTTGATAAGGTGCGCGAGATTATGCGCGTGGCGCAAGAGCCCGTTAGCCTTGAAACCCCCATCGGCGAAGAAGAAGACAGCCATTTGGGTGATTTTATCCCCGATGAGGACGCGCCCGTGCCCGCCGAGGCCGCCAGCCACACTTTGTTAAAAGAGCAACTTTCGGGCGTGCTGAAAAGCCTGACGCTGCGCGAAGAAAAGGTGCTGCGCCTGCGTTTTGGCCTCGAGGATGGCCGCCCGCGCACATTAGAAGAAGTGGGCAAGGAGTTTAACGTCACGCGCGAACGCATTCGCCAAATTGAGGCAAAGGCCTTGCGCAAGCTGCGTCACCCTAGCCGTTCTAAAAAATTGCGCGACTTTTTGGATTAACAGCCGCTTATTTGCACTGCAAAGCCCTATGGCCGCGGCAAAGCCATAAAGCCACAAGGCCACATGGCCGCGGTAAAGCCATAAGGCCGCCGCAAAGCCCTATGGCCGCGGTAAAGCCATAAGGCCGCCGCAAAGCCCTATGGCCGCGGTAAAGCCATAAGGCCGCCGCAAAGCCACAAGGGCACGGCAGAGCCACAAGGCCAATTAATAAACAGCATTGCTGTTTTATCGAAACCATTTTTGATAGCTTGCATTGCGCATTCGCCTTTGGCGGGCGCTTCTTGCCCCAGCCGCATGCAGAATGCAGGGCCGAATCTATTTTACGCAAAGCGCAGCAGTTTGCTGCGCTTTGCGCATTTGCAGCGTTTGCTGCATAGAATCGTCCCTGCATTTTTTTATTTGTATACTGTACAAATTTTTGTCAGCTTTTTTGCTTTTGCAATGTCTTGATGGGTGTAAGGCTTACAAATTTCGCTTTCCCGAAAGGAATGATGGCATTTTGAACGAACACGACCTGCTGCTTTTGCTGCAAACAAACGCCAATGACGGCCTAAAGGAAGCCATGTATGCATCGCACAATAGCATTCTCGCGCGAAAGCCCCTGCATAAAACCTAAAACATTTGACAAATAATACTGCACATGGTATATTTAATTATATCAAAATAGTATAGTTATTGAAACATGTGCAGTTCGCGTGAAAATCATTTTCGCGCGCGGGTTTGTGCCATGCGCACCGAAGTGGCGCATTCGGCGAAGCCGAAACGGCACAACTCCCTAGAAAGGAATGGGTTTTATGCATATCACACAGGAATCCGATTACGCAGTGCGCATCGTTTATTGCCTTGCCAAAAGCGATGCACGGCGCGACGCGCGCAGCATCAGCGAAGAAATGTGCGTTACGCTGCGTTTTTCTCTTAAAATTTTAGGCAAGCTTGTACAAAGCGGCCTTGTGGAAAGCTATAAAGGGAACAAGGGCGGTTACGAGCTTTCGCGCGCGCCAAAGGATATCACGTTAAATGATGTTATAACAGCCGTGGAGGGCGAATATCGCATTTCGCGCTGCATTGGCGCGGAAAACGCGTCCGAGTGTAATCGCGGCGCGTCCAGCTGCTGCACGTTTCGCAAGGTGTTTTCCGAGATCAGCGCGGGCATCAATCAGCAGCTTTCGGCTGTTAATTTTGCCGATTTAATTGCATTGGAAAAGCAGTAACGCAATTACTCAAAAAGCGTAAACCATACACGGTGCCGGGCGCACCAAGTGTGGTTTTGCGCTTTTTTTCTTTGTAAAACCTATTGACGCATAGGCTTGTTTGTAATATACTAATAAAATGTATCATAATGGCTTAGTGTGCCTCTGCTGCGTAATAGTGCTGATTTTTTGAGAAGAATTTTGTGCACAATGCGTAGTGCTTTTGAGGCGATTTTTCAAAGCCTTTCGTATCCCGTTACTTTAATATAGATGAATAGGAGTGGTCGCTTATTATGATGAAGGTCAAGCCCGTACAACTCGGTAAAACCGAACGCATGAGCTTTTCCCGCATTGATGAGGTCATCGAAATGCCGAACCTTATCGAGGTGCAGAAAAACTCATATCAGTGGTTTTTAAACGAGGGTCTTAAGGAGGTTTTCCGTGATATATCCACAATAGAGGATTACACTGGAAATCTTGTGCTGGACTTTATCGATTATCGCCTCGATTCGCAGCCAAAGTATTCCATCAAGGAATGCAAGGAGCGCGATGTTACCTACGCGGCACCCTTGCGTGTAAAGGCACGTCTTTTAAATAAAGAGACGGGCGAAATTAAGGAACAGGAAATCTTCATGGGCGATTTCCCCTTAATGACAGACAGCGGCACATTTATCATCAACGGTGCCGAGCGCGTTATTGTTTCGCAGCTTGTGCGCTCGCCTGGTGTGTATTTTGGCAAAAGCTATGATAAAACGGGTAAGGAACTGTTTTCCGCTACCTTAAATCCAAACCGCGGCGCGTGGCTGGAATATGAAACAGATTCCAGCGATGTGTTCTATGTGCGCATCGATAAAAACCGCAAAATTCCCGTCACGGTGTTTATCCGTGCATTGGGGCTTGGCGACGATGCGCGTATTCGCGATTTC
>JAGPHI010000233.1 GCA_018055565.1 Oscillospiraceae bacterium
TTGCAGAACCTCGTTCCGCGCAGCACCTGTATTTTTGGAGCTGTATGAAGCGGGATATCGCAATATCCGCATCTACGACGGCGCATGGCTGGAATGGACCGCAAATTCCTCAAACCCCATTGACATGCCTGCCGGTGCTGCGGCACCCACGAACAAAGACGCTTCTTAAAATGAAAGGAGATGCAACCCACCTAGCGCACAAAGTGTAGCAAATGCCGATTGCATCCCATTTATCTAAGCGCGTTTTTGCATATAAGGGCATAAAATATATTTTGCGCCCTTATAGATAAATGGCGGCGGGCCATATCCCGCGCCGAAAGACAAACACATATCGAAAGGAACCAAACATGAAAAAAATTACATCTTTATTGGTGGCCGCTGTTTTGGCCTGCACGCTTTTGGCCTCTTGCGGCGCAAAAGCCCCCGCCTCTACCCCTGCTTCCACACCGGCCTCTACGCCTGCCTCTGCCCCCGCTTCTGTACCGGCAACGCCCGCTACCGATGTTGTGGCTGATGCTGCAAACGGCTATTTTGCCAATTTCCCCGACGACAAGCACATGACTAGCGTGGCCGATTTGTTTAAGAAAATCGACGCGAAAGAAGAGCTGATTATTCTTGACGTGCGCCAGCCCGCCGACTACGAGAAAGGCCACTTGAAAGGCGCTTACAATGTGCCGCTTGGCCCCACCGTTGCAACTGCATTGGAGCAAATTCCCGATGATGTGCCCCTTTATGTAAACTGCTATACAGGCCAAACCTCTTCGCAGGTGGTTGCGCTTTTGAACATGGCTGGCAAATTTGCCACCAACATTCAGGGCGGCTTTAACAATGGCATCTCCAAAGCCGAAGGCTTTGAAGCGTATGTGGACACCACCGCTGCCACCTTGCCCGAAGGCAAATATGCTGTAGACCCCGCCATCAAAGATGCTGTTACAAAGTATTTTGCCGATATGGAAGCTGCTGCCGGCACATTCAAATACTTTAACTTCCCTGTTGATAGCTTGAAAGCCCTTGTAGAAGCCGAGAGCGATGAGTACACCATTTTGTCCATCCGCAAAGCCGAAGATTATGCCGCAGGCCACATTGCCGGCGCCATCAACATCCCCTTCGGCAAAGGCATGCAAGCCAAATTCACCGATATCCCGAAGGATAAGCCCGTAGTAGTTTATTGCTACAGCGGCCAAACCTCCTCGCAAACCACTGCTGTGCTGCGCTTGCTGGGCTATGAAGCCTACTCGCTTGCCGGCGGCATGGGCGCCGAGGGCGGCGCTGGCTGGCTGGGCGCAAACGGCCCTGTTGTGAAATAATAAAGCGCTTATTTTGCCAGTTTGTTTGGCAAAGTTTATACGCAAACAAAAGCACCGTCCAATTTGGACGGTGCTTTTTGGTGTTGTGTGAATTTGCAATTTTTGCAAGAATTTTACACCATCGCAAAATGATAGAATTGTGCGGTGAAATCCGCTTGCTGCAATGGAAGCAAAATGCCTGCGCGCATCAGCGTGTCGCCGTAATATTCCTTGCCAGAGGCAAGCTCGCGATAGCGTGCGTCGGGCTTGAGGCCATCTAAGCACAGGCGATGCGCCATGCCGTTTGGCTCGCTAAGTACCTGTATCACGCTTACTGCTCGCCGCCCAGCATGGGGCAGATGCCGCGTGTTGCTAGGGGTAAAAACCGCCCTGTAACGTGATTGGGCATTCATCAAAACACAAGAAACGCCGTGAAACACGGCAAGAAACGCCTTTCACACGCCGTATGAACATGCTAAAATAAAGATAGACCAAGCGGCAAAGCGCCGCTTAGAACGCGGCCAACAGAAAGGACGGATATTGCATATGAAAAGCCATATTCCACCGCTGAGAAGCGTGCGAAACCCCAGCGGGCCCACGCTTTGCTATTCAGAAAATTCCGGCGTGAAAATTATTGAACAGGACGGCCTGTATTTTAAGGATTTATCGGGCGATGGCGCGCTTACCCCTTACGAGGATTGGCGCTTATCTGCCACCGAGCGCGCAAAAGACCTTGCCGCGCGCTTATCCATTCCACAAATTGCGGGCTTGATGCTGTACAGCATTCATCAATCTATTCCAGGGCTGGATAACCCCTATTTTGGCAAAACCACTTACGGCGGCAAGCCTCTTGCCGAAAGCGGAATGCCGCTATATGCCCTGTCGGACCAGCAGCGCGCCTTTATCGGCGACAATTATTTGCGGCATGTGCTGCTGATGTTTACCAAAAGCGCGCGCGATGCGGCGCTGTGGAACAATAATTTGCAGGAGCTGGCGGAATCGCTGCCGTTTGGCGTGCCGATTAACACAAGCTCTGACCCGCGCCACGGCACTTTGGTAACGTTTGAGTTTAACGCGGGCGCAGGCGGCGATATCTCGCACTGGCCAGAGCCTTTGGGCCTTGCCGCAACCTTTAACCCCGCACTTGTTAAACGATTTGGCGAAATTGCGTCTTTGGAATATCGCGCAATGGGCATTGCAACGGCGCTTTCGCCACAGATTGATTTGTGCACAGAGCCGCGCTGGAGCCGCTTTGGCGGCAGCTTTGGCGAAAGCTCGCGCCTAAGTGCCGACCTTGCCCGTGCATATTGCGACGGGTTTCAAACGTCGCACGGGGACGCGGAAATTAAAGGCGGCTGGGGCTACGAAAGCGTAAACGCTATGGTAAAACACTGGCCGGGCGGCGGCGCTGTAGAAAGCGGGCGCGATGCGCATTTTGGCTGCGGCAAATACTCGGTGTATCCGGGCGGCAATTTTGACGACCATTTAATCCCGTTTACCGAGGGTGCATTTCAGCTGGACGGCGACACCAAAAAGGCCTCGGCCGTTATGCCGTATTACACCATTGTGGTGGGGCAAGACCGCTTAAACGGCGAAAATGTGGGCAGCAGCTACAGCGAATATTTAATTAACGAGCTGCTGCGCAAAAAATACGCATATGACGAAGTGGTGTGCACCGATTGGAGCATCACAAACGACGAAGGCCCGCTTGACAGCATGTTCAGCGGCAAATGCTGGGGCGTGGAAACGCTGACGCAAGAGGAGCGCTGCTATAAAATTATTATGGCGGGCGTAGACCAATTTGGCGGTTTGAATGAAAAGGCCCCTGTGCTGGCCGCTTACGAACTGGGCGTACG
>JAGPHI010000234.1 GCA_018055565.1 Oscillospiraceae bacterium
CAATAATAATCGGCAAATGGCTTTTTTGCTTTAAAATGGGTATCACCGATAAATCCAGCGTATTGCGTGTGTATTTTTCAAACGTGCGGATGCCGCGCTCGCAAAAAATGACGTTTTCGTTGCCGCCAGCCATAATGTATTCGGCGCTCATAATCCATTCTTCAATGGTATTGGCAAGGCCGCGCTTTAGCAAAATCGGCTTTGTCATTTTGCCCACAGCCTTTAACAGCGTAAAGTTTTGCATGTTGCGCGCGCCAATTTGCACCAAATCCACATATTGCTCAAATTCGTCAATTTTATCTTCGCTCATCAGCTCGCTCACAATCGGCATGCCGGTGGCTTCGCGCGCCTTTACCATATCTAAGATGCCCTCGGTGCCAAGCCCCTGAAAGGCATACGGCGAGGTGCGCGGCTTATATGCGCCGCCGCGCAGCATCGCGCCGCCCGCCGCCTTGATATCCGCCGCAATGCTGATAAGCGATTCTGTGCCCTCCACGCTGCATGGCCCGCCGATTACCGCCACCTTTTCTTTGCCGCCCACCTTGATGCCCGCCACATCCACAATGCTGTCGGCCTCGTGAAACAGGCGATTGGCCTTTTTATAGGGCGCTGCCACGCGCGTTACATCCTCCACATAGGGGTTTGCGCGCACGCGCTTTTCGTCTACGATGGTGGTGTCGCCCACAAGGCCGAACACATTGTATTCCGTGCCGCGAATTAATGTAACCGCAAGGCCCATTGCTTCAAACTCGGCAATAATTTTTTGTATCTCCTGCGGCGGTGTGCCGCGCTTTGTGCTGATAATCATTTCTTTCCCTCTACTCTCTTTGCTCTAATTGCTCTAATTGCGCCGCAAAGCGCTTTTATTCTCTTTCGGCCAACGCTTTTATCGCGTTCACATAGCCCTCAATGCCCTGCCCAATAAAGCGGCAGCAGCACGCGGCGCTTACATAGCTGATTTGTCGATACGCTTCGCGCTGCGTTACGTCGGATATATGCACCTCGGCAGCGGGCAGCGCCACGGCCTTGAGCGCGTCTAAAATGGCAATGCTAGTGTGCGTGTAGGCGGCGGGGTTAATCACAATTGCGTCATACACGCCTTTTGCCGCTTGAATGGCATCCACAATGGCGCCCTCGTGATTAGACTGAAAAAACGCGGTTTCATGCCCCATTGCCGCCGCCTGCGCCTGCACATAGGCACAAAGGCTTTCATAGGTATCATGCCCGTAAATGTCCGGTTCTCGCATGCCCAATAAATTCAAATTAGGGCCGTTGATGATGTAAAACTTCATAAAATGCCTCCTCTATCGCTTTGGCGGTATCGGCAAATGCGCCGTCGTTCTCCACAATCGCGTCGCAGGCTGCCTCATATAGCGGCGCGCGGCGCGCATACATCTCGGCCAATGCCTCGGGGCCTGTGGACAGCGGGCGATGCCCGCCGGTAGCAAGGCTGGCAAGCGGGCGGCGCAGATACAGCACCGCGCCGTTTTGCCGCAGCATCTGCACGTTTTCCTCCCGCAGCACTGCGCCGCCGCCTGTGGCAATTACCGTGTTGTTCAAAAGCGCGGCTTTTTGGATGCACTGCGTTTCAATATCGCGAAAATATTGTTCGCCCTTTTGGGCAAAAATCTGCGGAATGGGCATGTTTTCTGCCTGTTCAATTCGGGCATCTATATCCACAAAGCGTTTACCCAACATGCGCGCAGCCGCTTTGCCGAGGCCTGTTTTGCCCGCAGACGGCATGCCCACAAGCACCAAATTTGCGCGCGCGCAGCGCATTTTTTGCAAAATGCTTTGCTCTATTGTAGCATCAATTGGCGATGCTGTAAAATATTCGGCCGCAAGGCGCGCTTGCGCCACCAGCATTAAAAGCCCACTCACTGCCGGTATGCCGCGCCGCCGCGCATCGGCCACAAGCGCGGTTTCAAGCGGATTGTACACCACATCCACTACACCTGCAAGCCGCGGAAAGCCGTCAAGACGAATTGGGCTTTGCATCGTATGCGGATACATGCCCACCGGGCTGGCATTGACCAAAATTTCTGTTTCTGTGTGCAAAAGCGCTTCTTCATACGAAATGGCGTGCGCGCTTTTATGGCGGCTTACCAGCGTAATGGGGCCGCAGCCCATATCCAAAAGCGCGGCTTTGGCCGTTTTTTGTGTGCCGCCCGTGCCCAAAATCATCACGGCCTTGCCCCGTACGTCCACACCCATTGCGCGCGTCAATTGCGCAAAGCCCACAAAATCCGTATTGTATCCGCGCAAAACACCGTTTTCGTTTACAATGGTATTCACAGCGCCGATGGCTTTGGCGCGCGCGTCAATGCTATGGCAATAGGGTATAACCTTTTCTTTATACGGAATCGTAACATTAATGGCCGCAAAATCCTTTTGCTCCATAAAGGAGGCAAACTCCGCCTCGGTGGGCAAGGCGCATAGCGTATATTGATAATCTGCCAGCATCTCGTGCACCTCTTTTGAAAAGCTGTGCCCTAATACCCCGCCGATTAAACCGTATTCCATCTTTGTGCATGCCCCTTCCGTGCCGATTTACCTGTGGTTTCGCGTTGCTTGCTTTGCGTGCGTGTTTACACCATCCATGCCTTACCGTGCAGCACGGTATACAAATCCGCAAGGCCAAAGGCGCACATTGCGTCTTGCACCACGCGCGCGCGATGTAAAATGCACGGGTCGTGCCTGCCTTGTATGGCAAGGCTTGCGCCCGCTTTGCGCGCAAAATCTACGGTGCTTTGCGGTTTATAGATACTGGGCGTGGGCTTCACCACCGTGCGCACAATGATTGGCATGCCGTTTGCAATGCCCCCATTGATGCCGCCATTGTGATTGGTTTCGGTGGCGATGTCGCCATTTTGCATGCAAAATGCGTCGTTCGCTTCGCTGCCGCGCATGCCCGCAAAGGCAAACCCCGCGCCAAACTCCACGCCTTTTACGGCGGGTATGCTAAACAAAAGCGCCGCTAATGTGCTTTCAATGCTTACAAAAAACGGCTCTCCCAAGCCTTTTTCTGCGCCGAGTATCACGGTTTCCAGCACGCCGCCCACGCTGTCGCCGTCTTTTGCGGCGGCCTCGATGGCCTTTTGCATCGCATCGCCCTTTGCGCTATCCAGCACCGCAAAAT
>JAGPHI010000236.1 GCA_018055565.1 Oscillospiraceae bacterium
GGTCTACGCTTCGCACGGCTTCTTTCAAAGTGGGGCTAAAAGCCCGCGTAGGGGCTAAAGCCGCATAGGGTCTAAAAGCCCGCGTACGGTCTAAAAGCCCGCATACGGGCTTTGAATATTGCCGCCATAACCGCCGCTTTGCATCAAAAACGCCAAAAGAATCACGCCCAGCAGCGCGTAATAGCAAAGCCAGCGCGGCAAAACAGGCAAATTTGCCAGCGCAGTAGAGATGTGCCGATCGCGCAGCTTAAAGCATTGCCACCAATCCATCAGCACGGCCGCCGCCAGCACCACTGCCATAAAAGCAACATAAAAGGCCACCATTACAGGCTTTGGATAAAAGCCGTTTTGTATCGCGGCGGCAAAATCGGCGGCAGGATTTGCCGCAAACAGCCCCGTGCCCATATCGCGAAACATGGCAAGCGCTTTCGCAAGGCCGTTTTCGGCGCTGCCAAACCAAAAGAACACCAGCCCCGCACTCCAAAGCACATACACCGAGGCACTTTTAAAAATGCGCAAGGGCAGCGACGGCTTTTTTTGGGGCTTTTTATAGTATTTATGCAAAAGCTCTTCGCCCACGCGATATGCCGCCATCAAACAGCCCCACACAAAAAACGCCAGCGCGTTGCCGTGCCAAAGCCCGCTTACCAAAAACACAATCGCCACGCTGGAAATCATCGGCGGCTTTTGCACGCGCTTGCCCAAAACGGGGATGTGGCTTGTCCATTTGCCCCAAACCAGCGGCATAAACACGTAATCCTGTAGCCAAGACGATAAGCTGATATGCCAACGTGCCCAAAAGCCCGAAAAATTGGTGGCAAAATACGGCGTTTTAAAGTTTTGCGGCAAAGTAAGGCCAAACAGCATGCCAACGCCCACCGCGATGTCGCTATAGCCCGAAAACTGATAATACAGCTGCGCAGAATAAAAAAGCGCCGCAAAAATCAGCGTTAATCCGCGATAAGAAGCCGAATTTTGAAAAATATAATCCACCGAAAGCCCCAGCACATTTGCCACGGCCACTTGCTTAAACGCGCCAATCAGCAAGATGCGCGCGGCATCGGCGGCCGTTTGCGGGCTAAAGTGGCGCTCTGTGTGCAACGCGGGCAAAATGGCCGAGGCGCGGCAAATAGGCCCCATTGTGATGCTGCCAAAAAACGAAACAAATACAAAAAACCGCACAAAGCTGCCCTCGGCGGGGATATCGCCGCGATACACATCTACAAGATAGCTCACCGACATAAAGGTGTAATAGCTGATGCCAAGCGGAAAAGCCAGCTTAAACAGGAAATCCGGCCCCGCCAGCACGGGCAAAAGATAATTGCCGTATTTAAACGCCGCCAAAACCAAAAGCAGCGCCAATATGCTGATGGCCAAAAGCGCTTTTTTGTTTGAGGGGTTTTGCGCGATGCGCCGCGCGATACAATAGGTAAATATGGCCGAGGCGGCAAAAAGGCAAAGCGGCATAACGTTTTTGCCCAAAAAGCTGCCCGCGGGCAGCGCAAACCAGTAAAACAGCAAATTTGCCGCCAAAAGCACGGCATTTTGCAGCTTTTTAGGGGCAATATAGTAAATAAGCAGCGTGAGGGGCAAAAACAACAGAAATGCGGGCGAAGTAAAGGTCATGCCGTTCTCCTTTCGGGTTAAATACCTTATTATTATACTGGTAAGAGGCAATAAAGTAAAGATTTAGAAATGCGCAATTGCAAAGCCCGCGCAAATGCGGCATAAAAAACGCGTTTGGCACGGCGGTATCCACTGCGCCGCCAAAACGTATTTTGCGCCGTACCATCGCATCAAGCGCACATGCAACCGATGCGGCAGATTGTTTTTATTGAAAAACCACCCCGTTTATATTATACTTATACTGTTATGGGTATGCCTATTGGATTTTATACGGCACAGGCGTTCCGGAAAGGAAATGAAAGTTTGAAAGAGTACTCTTTCAAACTGGGTTTTGTGGCTTTTCTGCCAAAGCAGATTGGCGGAATTATCCCTGCGGGATAAACAGCCGCAATTCCTCAAGAAAGGAATGGTTATAAACATGGCGAATACAGTGATGGTTACAGGCGCAGACGGCTTTATCGGCAGCCATTTAACCGAGGCTCTTGTAAAAAAGGGCGAGCGCGTAAAAGCGTTTTGCTACTATAACTCCTTTGGCACATGGGGCTGGCTGGACAGCCTTGCGCCCGAAATTAAAAATGAAATTGAAGTTTTTATGGGGGATATCCGCGACCCCAACGGTGTGCGCACCGCTATGCAGGGGCAGGATATCGTGTATCATTTGGCGGCGCTGATCGCCATTCCGTTCAGCTACCACAGCCCCGACAGCTATGTAGACACCAATATCAAAGGCACGCTGAATGTGCTGAACGCCGCGCGCGACGTGGGCACAAAGCGCCTTTTGGTTACCTCCACAAGCGAAGTGTACGGCACGGCGCAATACGTGCCCATCGACGAGCAGCATCCGTTTCAAGGGCAAAGCCCTTATTCGGCCACCAAAATTGGCGCCGACCGTTTGGCCGAAAGCTTTTATCGCAGCTTTAATCTGCCCGTTACAATTGTGCGCCCGTTTAACACCTATGGCCCGCGCCAATCTGCACGTGCCGTGATACCCACCATTATTACACAGCTTTTAAACGGCAAAACCGAAATTCATTTAGGCAGCCTTGCGCCCACGCGCGATTTTAATTATGTAAAAGATACTGCCGCAGGCTTTATGGCCATTGCCGATTGCGAAAAGGCCGTCGGGCAGGAAATCAACATTGCCACCGAGCGCGAAATATCCATTGGCGATTTGGCAAACGAGCTGATTCGGCAAATCAATCCCGATGCAAAAATTGTTACAGATACCGCGCGCCTGCGCCCCGAAAAAAGCGAGGTGGAGCGCCTTTTGGGCAGCGCGGCAAAGCTGCGCGCGCTTACCGGCTGGCAGGCGCAATACACGTTTGAACAAGGCATTGCCGAAACCATCGCATGGTTGCGTGCGCATTTGGCCAGCTACAAGGCGGATATTTATAATTTGTAATCCATTTTGGCAAACGAAGGGGGCGGCATATTGGATAAAACCGAAGCGGCAAAAAAAATAAAAGCCCTGCACCCCGCCGTTTGGTGGGGCGCGGGAT
>JAGPHI010000235.1 GCA_018055565.1 Oscillospiraceae bacterium
CTTTGTTGCTTTTCACGGCAAAATGCTGCTATTTGTATTTTAAAATTTCTGTTTTTTCGGTTTTGTGCGTCTTGCAAGGACAAAATGCCAGCATTTTACAGTTAGAAATCAGAAGTTAGAAATCAGAGGGCAGAAGGTGGATAACAAAAAAAGAGGTCGGAGATATGACGGAGATGCGAAACATCCCACGGGTCTACCCTCCGACCTCTAATTTCTGATTTCTAACCTCTGGCCTCTATTAAAGCGATAACCAACCATCAGCGCAGCATTGCGCTGGAGTTCACAACGGGCACGCTGTATAAAAACAGCACGTCCTGTTTATCAAAGGCAACAAAATCGCGCAAAAGCGGCGTTGCCATATAGCGCAAATCAATCAAAGTAATGCTTTTATAAGCGGGCAGTAATAGCGGCGCTAGCGATGAAGCAAACGAATCGCGGAAGATAATCAGCGATTGCTCGCTTGTGGCAAGCGGATTTTCGATGGTAATCACCGGCGATGCACCCGATAAAAATACGTCATACGGCAGCTTGCTTGCAAGGCGGGCGGTGTCGTACACTGCGTGAAAATCGGGATATTGATAATTTTCCACATTGGCGGCGTCGGTAACGGGGCTTGTTAGATACACCAAAGTGTCGGGGGGCGCTTTGCCCGTGATGCTTTTGGCATAAGAGCCCACAAAGCCCTCTTGCGTTTGCGCGGTAAAGGCCTGTGCATCTACTGCAAAGCCCATTGTATCGCCCAGCGCCATAACTGTGGGCGCTAGCTTATCCTGCCGCCAGTGAATATCGGTTTTATAATAATCGGTAAGGCTTAATACGGGGAACAAATCGATTTCGGTAAACTCGGTCAGCCCTGCGCGCACGGCGCTTTGCATCGAGGCGTAATCAAACACGGGATAGCCTGCGTCCTGCGCATAATAGGCCTTGTCGGGCACAATGGCATAAAACGTGCGGTTATCCGCGGTAAGGTATGTGCTTTTAATGCTATTCAGCTTTTTTACAAAGCCGGCGGCCGATTTTTCGCTGTAGGCACCCGCATATTCCATATAATAGTCGTCCACACGATATACGCCGTGCTTGTCGGGCTGCTTAGTAAGGCTGCGATAGGCGCTGCCGATTTCGTCCCAAAAGGCAAACGCCGACACCGCCAAAACGGCCAGTGTCAGCGCAAGCGAGACGAATACGATTTTACGGTTTTTCGTCATCATCAATCGTTATTTTGCAAGCTTTGTAAAATTGGCATGCACTTGGTCGGCCACGTCCTCGTAGGTCATAATCAGCACCACCACGTCGCCAATGCGATCCACAATCACCTTTTCGGCTTCCACGCAAATCCATTTGCGGGGATTGGCTTTTTCGCGAATGGTTTTTTCCAGCGTTTCGGCTTCTGCGGCGCTGTTTGCGCGCACAAGGCATACCGAGTGCGCCGAAGCGTTAATCAGGGCATCGGAAGCCAGCGCTTCTTTGTATTCGGTGCTTTCAACGCCGAGGTCATTCATCGAAAATTCGGGGGTGATTTCGCGGTCGGCCACAGCGGGCATCTCGGCGGTAACGCCGTCATACAGCTTTGCCATAATATCGGTAAGCGAGCCCTCTAAATTCGCGCTAGCGCTAGCGCTGGAGGACGGCGCTTTTGTGCCGCAAGAGGCGAACATTGCCATCAGTAAAATGGCGGAAAGTGCGAGTGCAATTTTTTTCATAAATCCTATTTCCTTTCTTTATCAAAAGCCACCTAGCCCCATGCGACAGCAAGCTGCCGCACAGAACGCCTGTTTATCATTTGTTTTGGCGTGTGCTTTTGCATTCACCTTTTATACAATTTAGTATGCCCATTTATTGCATGCAAGCAAAAAAATGTAAAAATATTTTTACAAGGCGGCGGCAGCAGTTATCCTGTGTGGCGCATATTTTGCAGCAAAGCGGCGTTTTTGCGCGTGCGGTATGGCCTATGCGTCGGCGGCACGGCAATAAATAAACGCGTTTTTTTCTTTGCGGATAAAGGTTATCGCGCCCAGCTCCCGCAGCACGGTAACGGCGCGCGCCGCGCTTCTTGGCGAAAGGCGCGCCGCACGCGCAAAGGCCTTTACGGTAAATTCTGCTGGCAGCGCCACAGGCAAAAGCGCGGCATAGTCGCTTTTGCAGCAAAGCTCTATTTCGTCCACCAAAGCGGTGGGAATGCGCTCTATTCGCGTAGAGCCGCGCTTTTTATCGCGGCCGTAGCCATTGCGGCAGCGATATTCCTCCACATCCACCAGCGCCAGCACCACGCGCAAATGGGCGTGCGCCAAAAACGCTTTGATGGCATACAGCTCATAAAAGGCATCGCATGGCGTGCCCGTTTTGGGGCTTTTGCGCGGCGCAGACACAGTGCCTGTGTCGGGGTCAACCCAATACAGCCACTTGGTGTGCGCAATCGGATATACCACCGTGACTTCCGCTACCGACAAAAACGCTTCCAGCTTTTTGCAAAGGCGCGTAAAGCTGCGTGTTTGAATCTCGATAATGCCCTCTTCCCCTACGATATCTGCCACAAACGCGCCTATTTTTACCTCTTGGCTGTCGGCAAAAGGCTCAAAATATTCTTTTAGCGCCGCGTGCAGCATTTTCTCGCTTACAGTGCCAATGCCCTTTGTGCCGCGTGCCGCGCTGCGCACCGTTTCGCAGGCAAGCGCAAATTGCGCAGGGTTAAAATGGGCGCTTCGCTGTGTCATTTTCAGCCCGCCTTTCTGCACATACGCAAAATGCCAACTGCAAAAGCAGCCGGCATTTCGGATATCTTGCATGTGTTTTTGCGTTATTCGGGGTTTTCGCACAAAAAGTTTTGCTTTTTCATGCACCAATGTGCATATTCGCCACTGGTAAATCCCTCGCCTATGGCGCGGCGGTTTTCATCCAAAAGCGCATAATAGGCATCGGCCTTTTGTGCGGTATCGCTATTTGCGGAAAACTGGTCAATCAACAAGAAAAACTGCTCTTGCTGGGTAATGTAGGCTTTTAAACAGTCAAAATGATAGCGCCCGTGCTCATCAAGGCGCGCTGTTGGCACTTCATCTAACAGTATTTGTATTTCGGCAAGGCGCGCTTTAAAAGCGCGCAAATTTTGCAAATCCAGCGCGGCGTTGCGC
>JAGPHI010000237.1 GCA_018055565.1 Oscillospiraceae bacterium
TGCACCGCCGCTTTTTTCTCAGCGCGGCGAAAATGCACAAACGCTTTTTCCGCTGGGCGGGCAAGAAATGCTGTTTAAAACCTTGCGCATGGATTTTGAAGAATTATACACGTTATTGGTGCGTTTAGGCACGTCGCGCGGCTCGCTAGGCGTGCGGGCGCTTTTGCATGACAACGGCACGGCGTATGGTGTCATCGAGGATGCGCAGGCCATCACCCTGCGCGAATATATCACGCGTCGGCGCACGCCGCTTACCGCCGCAGAGGTTTTGTCGCTTTTGGGCGATGTGGCCTATGCAGTTGAGGGTATGCACCGCTTGGGTGTTATCCATCGCGGCATCTGCCCCGACACGGTTTATGTTACAGGGCATGGGGAAACAAAGCTGGGCGGATATGCAACGCAAAGCTTGCGCACTGTGGGCACCGAGCTGGATTCGCGCTTATTTGCGGGATATTCCGCGCCCGAACAGTATTCCATCGCCGAGTTTGACGGCTATTACACAGACGTTTACGCGCTGGGCGCGCTGTATTATTTTGCGCTTACAGGGCGCGACCCGCTGGACGCGCAGGAACGGCGGCGGGGCGGGGCATTGCCGCTTGTGAAAGAGCTTTCCCGCCAAACACCGTCCTATCTTTCGTCGGCCATTGCACGCGCGATGCGCATGCAAAGTGTAGAGCGCATTCAAACCGTGCGCGAATTTGTGGAAAGCGTTTCTTGCGCACAAAAACCCGATATGGCGCTGCAATTAAACGGCACACAAAAAATTCTGTTTTCGGCAATGGCGGTAACCCTTGTTTGTATTTTGGGGCTTGCGCTTTGGCTATTAACGGGCACAAAAGGCCAGCCGTCTGCGTCGCAAAGCGACAGCGATGCCTCTTTGCCGGTGATCAGCGAGCCGCTTGTTATCACAGCGCCCGGCCTTGTGGGGCAAAGCTTTGTGGATGTGCAAAGCGACCCCGCATATCAAGGCGTTTATCTCTTCACGGTGGAAGAGGTGTTCAGCACCATTTATAATAAAGGCGAAATTGTAGAGCAAAGCCCCATCGCCGGCACCCAAATTGATAAAGGCCAGCTCATTCATCTAAAGGTTAGCATCGGCCCTGAAACAGCGCTGATGCCCGAAGTGATTGGCTGGAAAACAGAGGATGCCGAAGCAGAGCTGCAAAGGCTGAAAATTCAATATACCTTAGTGGCAATGGAAAACGACGGCAGCTATATCCCATACACCGTTGCAAAAAGCGACCGCACGTCCGGCACAGTGCTGGAAATCGAAAACGACAGTGTGGTATTATATATTGCAAAAGAGCCGGCGGCATAATCAGCGCTGTTTTGTTAGCATATCTATTTTCCCAAGTTTCGCCGTTTGCTATATTATAGCGTTTACTTTTGCGCGCCATTTTCTTTTGGCGTGCATATGCGTTTAGCGCCGTTTCTATCGTTTTGTATAAACTAAAAAAGGGCTATATCACAAAACTGTGATATAGCCCTTTGCTTTTTATAAAACTTAGTCGCTCACATACGGAAGCAACGCAACGTGGCGTGCTCTTTTGATGGCGATGGTCAGCTCGCGCTGATGCTCAGCACATGTGCCCGTAACGCGGCGGGGAATAATCTTGGCGCGCTCGGAAATGTACTTACGCAGGCGGGGGAGATCTTTGTAATCAATTTTCTCCACGCGATCCACACAAAAGCTGCAAACCTTTTTACGGGCGCGGCGCTGCGGGCGGCCGCCGGCAGTTCTGTCGTTTCTGTCATTTCTGTCTCTATCGTAAGGCATGTTAAATCCTCCTTCGGTTAAAATTAAAACGGTAAATCTTCGTTGTCATCCAAAACAGCAAAATCGTCCACTGTGCCGGACGCATAGCTTGCGGGCTGTGCGGCACTAGCGCGTGAATATTCCGCGGGGGCAGTGCTGGCGGCATAGCCGCCATTTCCACCAGAGCCTTTGCTGTCGGCAAAATGCACATTGCTTGCGGCAATTTCAAAGGCGGTACGCTTGTTACCGTTTTTATCCTCATAATTGCGTGTTTGGATGCTTCCGTCCAGCGCAATTAAGCTGCCCTTGTGAAAATATTTGCAAACAAATTCAGCGGTTTGTCTCCACACAACGATGTCAAGAAAATCCGCTTTGCGCTCCTCGCCGGCCTTTGCATAGCTGCGGTCGCAGGCGATGCGAAAGGTGCAAGTGGCAATGCCGTTTGGGGTATGGCGCAGTTCGGGATCCGCAACAAGGCGGCCCATCAAAGCTACAACATTCAACATGGTGTCAACTCCCCCTATTCAGCTTCGGCGATAATCATCGAGCGCAAAACGCCCTCGGTGATTTTGTAAACACGGTCCAGTTCCGCCGGGAAATCAGGATTGCTGGTGAACTTGATCAGCGTGTAAACGCCTTCTTGTTCGTCGTTGATCGGGTATGCAAGCCTGCGCTTGCCCCACTCGTCAACAGAATCAATCGTACCGTTTGTCTCGATAAGGGATTTAAACTTGCCGACCAAAGCCGCCGAAGCTTCCTCATCCAGTGTTGCCGTGGTGATTAACATGGTTTCGTACTTGTTCATTTCTGTGCACCTCCTTTTGGACTTATGGCCCCTTTACAGGGACAAGGATTTGCTGCCTTTTTTACGCAGCAATTTATTATACCTTATAAGTGCGCTTGTGTCAAATTTTTTTATGTTTTTAACATCTTTAAGATATCTTCTGCCTGCACACGCCCTTGTGCCATCACAAACATGCTTGCCTGTGCCAGCACTTGCTCTTTCACATATATCATCATCTCTTTGGCAATATCCGCATCTGTAATGCGCGAAAGGCTGTCTGTCAGGTTTTCTTCCATGCGGGCAAGGCGGCTTGTGGTGCGCTGGTATTCATTATACAATGTGCCTACGTCGCTTCGCCGTGCCGCCATTTCCTTGCCTGCGTTTTTCAGCGCTTCCATCGCTTTTTCGGCGCCTTCTTGCGTTTTAATGTTGGTGCCTTTCAGCCCCAGTGTGCTGCGGTCTATGCTTGCTGCCGCAATAGTAAGGCGGCCGTCTTTCATGGTGATGGCAACGCTTTCGCGCGTGCCGTTTGTGCCGCTGTTTAATAGGGCTGCGC
>JAGPHI010000238.1 GCA_018055565.1 Oscillospiraceae bacterium
AGGGGATGGACGCACTAAAGCAGGCTATTTTTGCTATGGCAAAAGCGGATACACCGCGCAAAAATGCGATAGACACGCCGTTTTTTATGCCGATCGACCGCGTATTTACCAAATCGGGTTTTGGCACTGTGGTGACGGGCGCTGCGCTTTGCGGCCATATCTGCGCAGGCGATGTGCTGACACTGTATCCATCGCAAAAATCTGTTACAGTGCGCGGCCTTGCCCACAGCGGACAAGCCGCCGCTATGGGCTACGCAGGGCAGCGCCTTTCGCTGAATGTGCCGCAGCTCGCTACCCATGAAATAGAGCGCGGCGCAGTGCTGTGCGCCGTAAAGGGGCTTTGCTTTCAGCGCGCATTCGGCGCGCGCATTACCGTGCCAAAAGAGCATGTGCCCTTGATAAACGGCAAAGAATTGCAGCTTTGCATTGGCACGGCGCATACTTTGTGCCGCGTTACGCTTTATGGCGAGCTTGCATATATACGCACGACCGATTTGCTGGCAGTGCGCGGCGGGCAGCGGTTTTTACTGCGCTCGCTGTCCCCTTGCGCCACGATTGGCGGCGGCGAAGTGCTATCACCGCTGTGTGAAAACGAAACGCGTTTTGACAAACGGGAAAAAGCACGTCTTACGGCGTATCAAGCCGGAATAGACAGTGCAATTTTTTATGAGCTTTCGCGCCGCGCCTTATCGGCATCGGCAATACAAACGCTGTTTTTCTTTGAGGCACCTGCGGTAATCCATGCGGCGCTTGCGCGGCTTTTAGCGCAAGGGCAAATAGCAAACAGCGGCGGCGTGTATCGCCATGCACAGGGCACTGCGCCCGCAGCAAGTGCGCACACCGATGCGCTTTGCGCCTTTTATCTTGCAGCGGCACAAACACCGCCAAATTTATATGAAACGGCCAAAGCCCTGCACATCCCCCTGCATCTAGCGCAGCACGCAGCAAATGCCCTTTGCGAGGGCGGCACGCTGATTTGCCTTTTACAAGGCCTTTACATGCACCGCACGGCATATGATGCGATACTGCTTGCCGCAAAGGATTTGATTGCCGCCGAGGGCGGCGTAACCGTGGCAAGCTTGCGCGATAAAACCGGCTTATCGCGCAAATATACACGCGCAGTGTTAGAGCATGGCGACGCAAACGGCGTTTTTATCAACACAGACACGGTGCGCACATTGCAAAACTAAATAGGAGGGCAGATGAGCGCCGGTGTGCTCCCCGGTCTTCAAAACCGGTGCAGGCGGCTTTTGCGCCGCCCAGGTAGGTTCGACCCCTATCTGCCTTCGCCAAAAACTCCCCCGTAGCAATGATTGCTACGAGGGAGTTTTATTATACCGATATTGCGCGTTTTTGGGGCGTGGCCTTGTTTTTTGTGCTGCGCGTTTTCTATTCTTCTGCTGCGGCTTCGCTATCGTCTGCAATGGCCTCATTATTTTTCTGCTGATATTGTGCACAGGCTTTTTGCAATGCTTCGCGCTTTTTTAAGCGCGGATGCACGCAATGCCCATAATGAATTTCGCGATATTGGCGCCCCAGCTTTATGTAATGTTGCCGATAAAAACGGCAGTTTTTGCATATTTCTTCCTGCATGACAATTCACCCACAGCCATTATACACATGTGCAAGAAAAGAAAGCAAGCATTACCATAATTTACATATGGTAAAATATGCCGTGTTTTTTCGTTTGCCTATAAGTGTATTTACCATTTAATGTGAGGATAAACAGCCTAGTGCATCCACGCGTTCCAGCAAAACTTCGATTTCGCCGCCGCAAATCATGCCGGCGCTGCCCGCATCGGCATTTGTCATTGCAAAGTGTAAACGCTTTGGCAACTCGCCAATTGTTAGCTTTTTCGCTTCCTCAATAACTTGGCTTTCGGCAAAGCCGCCGCCCACCGTGCCCACAATTTGATTATCCTGCAAAAGCACCAAACGCGCGCTGGTGCCGCGCGGCGCGGAGCCCTTTTTTTGAATTACCGTGGCAAGCACGCGCGCCTTGCCGCCGCACAGCGCCGCAAGCACCTCGCGCTGTGCCGGCACCCCGCGCGAGAGCGTGTGCCGCACGCGCACAAGCTGGGCGGCGATGGAAACGGCTATCTCGGCCACGCTTTCCGCGCCGATATCCTCGCCGATAGGCGCATACACACGCGCAAACTGCTCGGCAGTATAGCCCTCTTGTAAAAGCTCGTCACGCAGCATGCCATTTTTGCGGCGCGAGCCAATCATGCCCACATAGGCATACGGGCGGTTTAAAATATACGTAAGGCAAAGCTTATCTTGCAAATGGCCACGCGTTACAATGGCAAAATAGCTGCTGTCTGTATAGGCAACATTGGCAAGCGCCTCGTCAAACGGCGCACAGCAAACGGTTTTTGCTGTTGGAAAGCGTGTACGATTCGCAAATTCGGCGCGGTCGTCCATCACTGTAACGTCAAAATCCAATTGCGCGGCCAACGGGCAAAGCATGGCAGACACATGCCCCCCGCCGCAAAGCACCAATGTGGGGCGCGGATAGAATATTTCCCGATAAATATTGCCAAATACCCCTTCTTCCCCGCTTTCGCACAGGGTTTTTTCGCCAGTGTCCAGATTGGTTTGCACGATGCAGGATTGGCCTTTATCCAGCCTATTTGCCACCGTTTGATAAAAATGATGCATGCTATAACACCCATCCTTTTGTTCTTTTTAACCGCCGTAAAATTCGCTTGCTTGAAAATGCAAAATGGCTTCTAATACACCGCCGCCAACGCTGAGTGCCTTGTCGGACACGGTGAAGCAGTATTCTTGTATGCCGCGCGGATCGATATCGCCGCTTTTCATGCCTTGCTGCACGGGCGTGCCTTGCACCAGCATGCCGCGCACCACCCCCGACACGCCCGCAACTACGGGCGTATCCCCTACATACGCCACCACATCGCCTTTATGCACCATATCGCCGATGCTTGCTTTTGGGAAAAACACGCCGTCTGCGCCAGCGCGCAAAAGGCGCTCTGTGGTGTAGCCTGCAATGTCGCCCGGTATGCCTGTGTTTGCAATGGGGCTGCCTGTATAT